>JANOTE010000158.1:0-4851 GCA_031416195.1 Rhodoferax sp. | reverse complement strand
TGGCACTTGGCTTCGGTGTTTGGCTGGGCTTTCGCAGGCATTCTGCTGCGTCTGGCAATTGCGCCTGACGGCTCCCCAAATGCGCTGATAGTGAGCGCAATTGTCTTGGCAAACCTTGCAGGTTCTTTGCTTGTGCTGATTGGAACCCGAGGGAAGCACCCCGGGTGGATCGCACTCTTGCTCGTGGCGGTGCTTACCTGGTTTGGTGCAAGTGCCACCTGAAAAAACGTTGCACACACAATTCCGAAACTCGCAATTTCGCCCCAACTGGTCAACTCCCAACTGGTCAACTCCCACATGTCAAGTACTCTTCTTTCATCCATCTCAGCGTGGGCACTTGTAGCGCTCGGTGTCGCTCATATCGCATTTGGCATCGTCAAGTTCAAAGCACCACTGCGTGAAGCGATTTCATCTGGTTTCGTAGGCAAGTTCTCGGCGCCTGAAATCCGTCGCACTGCATTCTGGTTCGTACTTTTTGGGATTCCGCTCACTCTTTGCGGCCATGTTGCGGTTCTTGCAGCGGGCAATGCTGACCTCGCACTACTCAGAATCATCGGTGCCTATGTGTTCGCTGCGTCTCTAATCGGCATCGCAGCATTTCCAAAGTCACCATTCCCAGCGTCGCTTATCGTGTCGTTTTTGCTGGTCTTGGCCGGGTATGGTTTCTGAGCGCGAAGTAGCGCCTAACCCCATGCCGGCGGTCCAAATCAGTCAAGTGCCGTAATTGGTTTTTTGATGCCTACATTGCGGCAAGATCAGGCCGCAATCAAATCAACCCAATTGCTATTATGTATATAGCTATGTACGTGCATAATACGGGAGCCAGAGACCTATTTTATTCAGTATTTTTGTCAAATTTGCATTTTTGAATCGTTTTTAGCCCGTTTTGACTAAAATTTACTACATTTGTGGTAAAAATCATTGTACGCTGCATTTCCCACGCCGGTAATGACTCTTTCACCGGGGCGGGCATACACTTGCGGTGTGCCTAATTTGATTGAATCAACTGCAGCGTCCCGCGCACCGTTTGAGCCCCCCAATGCGTTGTCGCAGATTGATCTGGCGGCTGCGGTCAGCACGCGGGGCCATTTTGACGAACTGCGGGGCCATGCGCTCGGCCACGGTTCGTCGGGTGAGAATGCCGCGGATAGTTTGACGCTCGAGTGGCGGCAGTTTTTCGAGTCACTTCAAGAGGACGGGCTGGGGGATTTGAACCAGCGGGCCGCCAGCTTGGCGCGCCAGATTCACGATAACGGCGTTACCTACAACGTCTACGCCGACAGCGGCGGGCCGCAAAGGCCCTGGTCGCTCGATTTGTTCCCGTTGATTCTGTCCAGCCAAGACTGGTCCCGCATTGAGCACGGGGTGCGCCAGCGTGTGTGCCTGCTTGATCAGGTCATGGCCGATGTTTATGGTCCGCAAAATCTGCTGGCACGCGGGTTGCTTCCGCCCGCGTTGGTGCAGGGGCACCCGGGCTATTTGCGCGAGATGCATGGCGTGCAGCCGGTGGGCGGCTCGCACTTGCAGATTGCGGCATTCGACCTGGCGCGTGGACCAGACGGTGATTGGCGGGTGGTGTCGCAGCGCACGCAAGCACCCAGCGGGCTTGGGTATCTGCTGGAGAACCGCCTGGCCGTGTCGCACCTGTTTGCACAGGGTTTCGAGACGATGAAGGTACAGCGCCTCGCTGGAACCTACCGCGCGCTGCTGGAGCACATCAAGCAGATCAGCCCCGGTGGCATGGATTCACACATTGCGTTGCTCACGCCCGGCCCCTACAACGAAACTTATTTTGAGCATTCTTACCTGGCGCGTTACCTGGGCTTGAGCCTGGTGCAAGGCGCTGACTTGATCGTGCGTGGCCAGCATCTTTACCTGAAGACGCTCAAAGGGCTGGAGCCGGTGCATGTGCTGCTCAAGCGGGTCGATGATCAATACCTTGATCCGCTGGAATTGCGCTCGGATTCCACCTTGGGAGTTGCAGGCTTGATGCAGGTGATCCGGGCGGGCAATGTGCTGGTGGCCAACGCACCGGGATCTGGTTTTTTGGAATCCCCCGCGCTGATGGGTTTCCTGCCGGCGCTTTCGCAGCATTTGTTGGGTGAGGCATTGGCGTTGCCGTCCCTGCCGACGTGGTGGTGCGGCGAACGCATGGCGATGGACGCAGCCCTGCCCCGTTTGCGTGACAGCGCCATCAAGCCGACCTACCCCGGCTCGGTGCATCACGGCGACTTTGATGCGGTGTTGGGCCACAGCCTCAAGCCGCGCGAGATCGACGAGTGGGCCGGGCGCATCGCCTTGCAGGGCGATGATCACACCGTGCAAGCGTACTCGGCGTTGTCGCAAATGCCAACTTGGCGCGGCGCTAACAACGCTAACAACGCTAGCGACGCCAGCGGCCACGGCAAGCTGGGTTTGAATTCTGTGATTTTGCGCGTTTTTGCAGTGGCAGATGGCCCGCAGTCGTGGCGCGTTTTGCCCGGTGGCCTGGCCCGCGTGGCCGGTGCC
Organism: Rhodoferax sp.; assembly: GCA_031416195.1. Taxonomy (GTDB): domain Bacteria; phylum Pseudomonadota; class Gammaproteobacteria; order Burkholderiales; family Burkholderiaceae_C; genus JANYCG01. The sequence goes on along the minus strand of JANOTE010000158.1, from coordinate 2,343 downwards.
AGCAACGACATTGCCGCCATGCAGCGCGGCGGCAGCAGCGCGGATGTGTGGGTGGTGACTGAAGGCTCGGTAGACACCACCACGTTGCTGACACACACGCTCAATCCCCACTCGGTCGCGCAGCGCAAGCGCCTGGTGACCAGCCGGGCCGGCGAGAACCTCTTCTGGCTGGGCCGCTACACCGAGCGCAGTGAGAACCAGATACGACTGGCCCGCTTGACGCTGGAGTCGTTGCACGGTGAAGATCAGTCCTCTTCGCCGCTGCTGACGTGGCTGTCGCTGCTGGCTGCAGCCAACACTTTGGTGCTGCCCGGTGTGCCATCGGCTCAACAGGCACGGCGGGTTTTTGAACGCTCATTGATTGCAGGCCTGGGCAGCAGCGAGCTGTCCACCAGCGTGGGTTTCAACCTGCGCGCACTGCGCTTGGCGGCTGCCAACGTTCGCGAGCGCCTGTCGCTGGAGCACTGGAACCTGATCGTGCGGTGCGAGGAAGAAATGACCAGCGCCGCAGCACCATTGACGCAAGGGGTGGAGCTCTCGGCCTTGCCCGCGCTGCAGGTGCTCAAAGTTGCCAGCGACCACCTGAGTGCCATCACCGGCGCGCAGACCGACCGAATGACCCGCGACGACGGCTGGCGGCTGTTGAGCATTGGTCGTCAGATCGAGCGGCTGGGGTTTTTGGCGAGTTCTCTTGCGCGCGGATTCCAGACCGGCTCGGTCCACACTGACGGCGGCTTCGATGCGGTGGTTGCGCTGTTTGACAGCACTACCGCGTTTCGGGCGCAGTTCCAGCAGAGCAATGACATTGCCGCCTTGTTAGACCTCTTGGTGCTGGACCGCGACAACCCGCGCTCGCTGGGTTGGGTGGCGCAGACCCTGCGTGGCAGATTGGCCAAGCTGGCAGGTAGCGGCCCGCAGCAGTTGAGCGAATTGGCCTTGCGCGTGCCAGACCCGCAGAGTTGGTCGCTTGAAACCCTATGCGAACCCGGCACTGACGCGGCTTATCCGACGTTGCAGGACCTGCTGCGCCAATGTGCCCAGGCCGCATTTGATGTCTCTGAGGACGTGAGCCAGCTCTACTTCACGCATTCTGACGGAGCCCGGCAGAGCCTGGGGTTTTGACATCATGAGCCTTCACCCATGAACCTTCAGATCACCCATGAGACCCGCTACGACTACTCGCCCGTGGTCGAAGTGGCCCAGCATCTGTGCCATTTGCAGCCGGTTCAAAATGCGGTGCAGACGCTGCTGGCCCACAGTCTGCGCATCACGCCCGAGCCCGATACGCAGAGCCCATCGAGCGATGTGTATGGCAATGCTGTCAATTATTTTTCATTCCAATCACCGCACAGCCAACTGCGGGTGACGGCGCAAAGCAGAGTCACCACCCGCCCACCCTTGACGCCCGCCAGCTCCGTCACTTGCGCGCAGGTACGGGAGCGGTTTCGGTATGCAGCCGGTGCTGCCTATGACCCCGCTGCCGAATTTCTGTTTGCTTCGCCGTTCGTTGCGCGTCATGCCGAGTTCATGGCTTATGCCAACGCCAGCTTGCTGCCTGATGCGCCGCTTCACCTCGCAGCGCGGGATTTGATGCGACGAATCTACACCGACTTCTCGTATGAAAGCCAAAGCACCGAAATCAACACTCCGGCGCTGACCGCCTTGGCGCAGCGAAAAGGGGTTTGCCAGGACTTCGCCCACATCATGATCGCCTGCCTGAGAAGTTTTGGCGTGCCGGCGCGCTACGTCAGCGGCTACCTGATGACCACACCGCCGCCCGGCGTTGAGCCCTTGCGCGGCAGCGATGCAACGCATGCCTGGGTGTCGGTGTATTTGCCTGATCTGCCAGGCTCATCTGAAAACCAGCGCTGGTTCGACTACGACCCCACCAACAACCGCGAAGGCTGGGGCTCGCCCGGCGAAGACTATGTGAGCCTGGCGGTCGGTCGGGATTTTGGCGATGTCTCGCCGCTGCGTGGCATCATCCACGGCGGGGCTGACCATGTTTTGAGCGTGGGCGTTACGGTCGAAACATGGCCAACGGAAAGTGGAATGTCACAGTCTCAGCTCCAGTCCGGCTCTCAATTCCAATCACAGTTTCAATCGCTGTTCTAACCCCAACGAGGTATCCCATGTCCGTCTATGAAAAACTCAAAGCCCACGGCATTGTTTTGCCACCGGTCTCAACACCCGCTGCCGCCTACGTGCCTTTTGTGCAGACGGGTAATTTAGTCTTCATCAGCGGTCACATTGCGCGCCATGAAGGCAAGCCCTGGGTGGGTCAGCTCGGCAAGAACATCTTCACCGAAGAGGGCAAACGCGCCGCGCGAGCCATCGCTGTGG
>JANOTE010000157.1:0-11982 GCA_031416195.1 Rhodoferax sp. | reverse complement strand
TGCAGCGCTACGCAACCGATGCGTACTTTGCCAAGCCCGGCGCGCTGCTGTTCACGCGCGCGCCACTTACGGGCCGCGCGGTCGCCGTCGTAGGTGCCGGACCTGCGGGCTTGGCCTGCGCGCATGGGTTGGTGCGGCTGGGCCATCATGTCATCATTTTTGATGCGAACCCCAAACCCGGCGGCTTGAACGAATACGGCCTGGCCACCTACAAAACCACAGACGGTTTCGCGCAAAAGGAAATCGACTGGCTGCTGTCCATCGGTGGCATTGAAATTCGCAACAACCAGCGCCTTGGCAAAGACATTTTTCTGAACGATCTGACACGCGACTACCCCGCTGTATTTCTGGCGCTGGGGCTGGACGGTGTCAACGCCATCGACATCACTCAAGCAGACTCGCCCGAGGTGCGCAATGCGGTGGACTTCATCGCTGAGCTTCGGCAGGCCAGCAGTTATGCCGTTGTACCGGTGGGTCGAAAAGTGGTGGTGATTGGTGGTGGCATGACGGCGGTCGACGCGGCAGTTCAATCGAAAAAACTCGGTGCTGAGGACGTGACAATTGTCTATCGTCGCGGTCAAGATGGCATGTCAGCATCCGGCTACGAGCAAGATTGGGCGCAGAAAAACGGTGTGAAGCTGAAGCACTGGGCGGCCCCCAAGGCGATTCTGGAAACCGGCGGACGAGTCTGGGGAGTCGAGTTTGCCTACACGCGCCTCAATGGAGCGAAGCTCGTTGAAACCGGCGAGACTTTCACGTTGGAAGCCGATGTGGTGTTGAAAGCGATTGGCCAGAGTTTTGTCTCGGACGACATCGGCAGCACGATTGAACTCACCCATGGCCGCATCGCCACGGATGCGCGGGGCCGAACGTCCAACCTCAAAGTTTGGGCCGGTGGTGACTGTCGTTATGGCGGGCGTGATTTGACGGTAGAGGCAGTCGAGCACGGCAAGCAGGCTGCGCTGTCGATCCACGCGTCCCTGTCATCGGGAGTCTAAGCATGGCAAATCTTGCGACCACCTTCATTGGCATCAAAAGCCCTAACCCGTTCTGGTTGGCATCAGCACCACCCACCGACAAAGAGTACAACGTCAACCGCGCATTCGAAGCCGGCTGGGGCGGTGTGGTCTGGAAAACCATTGGCGAAGACCCGCACATCGTCAACGTCTACGGGCCGCGCTACGGCGCATTGCTCAATGGCGACCGGCGCGTGATCGGCTTCAACAACATCGAGCTGATCTCAGACCGACCGCTGCAATCCAACCTGGACGAGATGAAACGCGTCAAGCGTGCCTGGCCAGACCGTGCCGTGGTGGCCAGCATCATGGTGCCGTGTACCGAAGATTCGTGGAGGAACATTCTGGTGAAGGTGGAAGACACCGGCTGTGACGGCATTGAGTTGAACTTCGGCTGCCCGCACGGTATGAGCGAGCGCGGCATGGGCTCGGCCGTGGGCCAGGTGCCCGAGTACATCGAGATGGTCGCGCGCTGGTGCAAGCATTACACGCACCTGCCCGTCATCGTAAAACTCACGCCCAACATCACAGACATTCGCCAGCCGGCACGCGCGGCCAAGGCGGGTGGTGCGGATGCGGTGTCGCTGATCAACACCATCAACTCCATCATGGGCGTGAACCTGGACACGATGGTGATGTCGCCCAGCGTCGGCGCGATGGGCTCGCACGGCGGCTATTGCGGCCCAGCGGTTAAACCTATCGCGCAGAACATGGTGGCCGAGATTGCCCGCGATGCGCAAACTGCGGGCCTGCCGATCTCAGGCATTGGCGGCATCAACACCTGGCGCGATGCGGCAGAGTACATTGCGCTCGGTTGTGGCAACGTGCAGGTGTGTACCGCCGCCATGGTGTATGGCTTCAAGATCGTGGAAAACATGGTCAGCGGACTGTCCAACTTTATGGATGAAAAAGGCTACACGTCGATTGAGCAACTCAAGGGTAAAGCCGTTCCCAGCGTGACAAGCTGGACGCAACTTAACCTGAACCATGTGGAGAAGGCGGTCATCAACCAGAGCGCCTGCATCCAATGCGGTCGCTGCCACGTGGTGTGTGAAGACACATCGCACCAGGCAATCACCGCCACCAAAGACGGCAAACGCTGGTTCGAGATCAAGGAAGATGAGTGTGTGGGCTGTAACCTTTGCGTATCAATCTGCCCAGTGCCAGAATGCATCACCATGCGAACTTTGAAGCCCGGCGAGATTGACCAGCGAACGGGCAAACCTGTGTCCGGCGACTACGCCAACTGGTCAACACATGCCAATAATCCGATGCGGATTCAAAGTGGTGAAGCGGTTCGCGCGTGAGGAAGTCATTCAGTTATTCAGGAGCAAAAAACATGAGCACAGTTTTAATTCGTGGCGGCACGGTGGTCAATGCAGACCGCCAGTTCAGAGCCGACGTTTTGTGCATTGACGGCAAGATCGCAGAAATCGGCGAAGGCATCAAAGCCCCCGCTGGTGCACAAACCGTGGACGCGGGTGGGCAACTCGTGATGCCGGGCGGCATTGACCCGCACACCCACATGCAATTGCCATTCATGGGCACTACCGCCATGGACGACTTCTACAACGGCACAGCGGCTGGCATGGCGGGTGGGACGACGATGATCATCGACTTCGTGATCCCCGACCCGCAGCAGTCGATCATGGAGGCTTATAAAATGTGGCGCGGCTGGGCGGAAAAATCAGCGTCAGACTATTCGTTTCACGTCGCCATCACCTGGTGGAGCGAGCAGGTACACAAAGACATGGGCACGCTGGTGCATGAGGAAGGCATCAACAGCTTCAAGCACTTCATGGCCTACAAAAACGCCATCATGTGCGATGACGAAACCTTGGTCAATAGCTTCAAGCGGGCGATGGAGTTAGGTGCCATGCCGACAGTACATGCGGAAAACGGTGAGCTGGTTTACCTGTTGCAAGCGGAAGTTCTGGCCAAAGGCATCACCGGGCCAGAGGGCCACCCGCTGTCACGCCCGCCGACAGTGGAAGGGGAAGCGGCGAATCGCGCCATCGCGATTGCCGATGTTTTGAACGTGCCGATCTACATCGTGCATGTCTCGTGCATCGAGTCTGCCGAAGCGAACATGCGCGCCCGCGCTCGCGGCCAGCGCGTATATGGCGAAGTGCTGGCCGGACATTTGGTGCTGGACGACAGCGTGTACCGCAACCCTAACTTTGCCTTTGCCGCAGGCCACGTGATGAGCCCGCCATTCCGCCCCAAGGGCCATCAGGAGTTTTTGTGGCGCGGCTTGCAGTCTGGCAATCTGCACACGACAGCGACAGACCACTGCACCTTTTGCGCCTCGCAAAAAGCCGCAGGCAGAGACGACTTCACGAAGATTCCCAACGGCTGCGGTGGCGTGGAAGAGCGCTTGGCCGTGATTTGGGATGCGGGTGTGAACACCGGGCGGTTAACGCCATCGGAGTTTGTTGCCATCACCTCGACCAACACGGCCAAGCTGTTCAACATCTATCCGCAAAAAGGCACGGTATCAGTGGGAGCCGATGCAGATTTGGTGGTGTGGGATCCGGCGGGCAGCAAGACCTTGTCTGCCAAAACCCAGTTCAGCAAGAATGACTTCAATGTTTTTGAAGGCCGCACCGTGAAGGGCATTCCAACCCACACGCTCAGCCAGGGCGAACTGGTGTTTGTCAAAGGCGATTTGCGCGCCAAGCCAGGTGCAGGGCGCTACATCAAACGCCCCGCGTTCGGGCCAAACTTTGAAGCCAACCAACGCCGTGCGCAGACTACCGCATCAACGGCCGTGCAGCGCTGAATATCACCAACTTTCATCATCATTAGGAGCCATCATGAGCACTGAAACTTTGGTTAACATCGACGCACTTCGCATCAACGGTGAGCGCCTTTGGGATTCACTGATGGAGCTGGCAAAAATTGGCGCGACCCCAAAAGGCGGTGTTTGCAGATTGACCCTGACCGATCTGGACAGGCAGGGCCGCGACTTGGTCACCCGCTGGGCACGCGAGGCGGGCATGACCGTCACTATTGACAAAATTGGCAACGGTTTCATGCGCCGCGCCGGCCGCAACAACGCCTTGCCCCCGATCATGACCGGCAGCCACATCGACACCCAGCCGACGGGTGGAAAGTTTGACGGCAACTACGGCGTGTTGGCGGGCATCGAAGTGGTGCGTACTTTGAACGACCATGGCATCGAGACCGAGGCGCCGATTGAAGTCGCGTTCTGGACAAACGAGGAGGGCTCGCGCTTTGTGCCGGTGATGATGGGCTCGGGCGTGTTCGCCAAAGCCTTCACGCTGGAACATGCGTACGCAGCCAAAGACACCGAAGGTAAATCGGTCAAAGACGAGTTGGCGCGCATTGGCTACATCGGGCCGCAGGAGCCGGGCGACCACCCGATTGGTGCGTATTTTGAAACCCATATCGAGCAGGGCCCGGTGCTGGAAGACCATGACATCACCATCGGCGTGGTGCAGGGCGTGCTGGGCATCCGCTGGTTTGACTGCACCGTGACGGGTATGGAAGCCCACGCCGGCCCCACGCCGATGGCGCTACGCAAAGACGCGCTTCAAGTCGCCACACATCTGATGCAGGAGGTGGTGGCAAGCGCCTTGCGCCACAAGCCCCACGGGCGCGGCACTGTGGGAATGTTGCAGGTTTTCCCCAACAGCCGCAATGTGATTCCGGGCCGTGTCAAGTTCTCGATGGATTTGCGCAACAGCACGGATGTGCTGGTCGACGAGCAAGTCACCGAAGTGAAAGCCTACGCGGCCAAGTTGAGCACCGAAACAGGGTTGAAGATTGAGATAGAAATGGTGTCGAGCTACTCGGCCATCGGTTTTCATGCGGATTGCATTGATGCCGTGGCCCGAGGCGCCAAAAAGCTGGGCTACTCGAATATGCCGGTCGTCTCCGGCGCGGGGCACGACGCAGTCTATATGGCGCGCCTCACCTCCAGCGGCATGATCTTCATTCCCTGCAAAGACGGAATCAGCCACAACGAGATTGAAGACACCAAGCCCGAGCACATTACCGCCGGTTGCAACGTGCTGTTGCATGCGATGCTGGAGCGAGCTGGAACATAGAACCAGACAGGCTCGCTCACCTGAGCGATGTCACTTTTGCACCGAACCTGGACCGTGCAGCGGCGCTGGGTTTGACAAGACAGGGTTTGAGCGCAGCTTGCACCCTGACTCCGATAAACGGAAAAAGCGGTAAAAGTGCGTACCAGTCGCGCTCGCGCAAATGGTAATATCACAAGTTCCGCATGTGTTGCGTAACAATGACTCAATCGTTTCCCATGGCTCTGCAATTCGATCCTCAGCAAGAGATTGCCGAACAGCGGCTTCTCATGACGCAAGCCATTGCGCAAAACAAAGCCAGGCTTGCGGTAGAGCGGGCTGCGGCAGTTGCGACAGACGAAACACCACCCCGTGCGCTTCGCGTGATGCTGGTCGAGGATTTACCGGTGAATCAGCTTCTGTTCAAGAAAATTCTAGAAAGAGATGGCCACCAGGTTGTGATTGCGCACAATGGGCTGGAAGCTGTGGAGCTGTTTCCCACCGCGCATTGGGACATGATTTTGATGGATGTGATGATGCCCACAATGAACGGCCTGCAAGCTACCGTGCTGATCCGCTTTATCGAGGAAACCGAGATTTACCGGGTGCCGATTGTGGGAATCAGTGCCAATACATCAGCGCCAGACAGAGCAGCCTGTACCGCCTCTGGAATGGACGACTTTTTGCCCAAGCCGATCAACCTGCCCGAGCTGCGTGCAATGTTTGCCAGATACTGCACCGCTGACATGGAACCTACGAGGCCTTCCGGGCTGCTCGAGGCCATTTAAATTAATAGCAAACTTTCTATATAAAACGGGAGCTAGACGGGCATAATTGTATCAAGTAACCGTTTTTCTCGATTTTTGAGAAAAAATTAACTCGCAGGTTAATTTTTCGGTAAATTACGCTCAGGCGCTGATTTTAATTTCTGCCGTCAGTGCGCTTTTCACCCGGGCAAACTCTAACTCCAGCCTCATCATCGAGTCGCGCGCCACACCAATTCCCCCTGCCCTTGCGGCGAAGTAGATGTCGCTGCACAAGGCCGCAAGAGTGGTCGCACCGACATTGGCACTGCTGGATTTGAGCGAATGCGACATGCGCTCAGTCTCGATCAGCGAGCCCTGCTGCACAGCCTGCTTCATCTTGGCGATGAGTTTTGGCGATTCCGCCAAGTAAATCGTGATGACCCGGTTGAGCAAGTCCGGGTCATCCGCGTGTTGCAGCTCGCGCAATTGGGACAGCACCTGCTTGTCAATCACGTCGATGTCATCGGGTGAGGCTAATGGGTTGTCTGTCAGGCCAGAGGGCTGAGTTTGACCCGCAACGGGCATCCAGCGATCCAGCATTTCTTGCATCTGCAGGCGGCTTAAGGGCTTGGCCAAGTGGTCGTCCATGCCCGCATTGAGACAGTCCTGACGGTCTTGCGCCATCGCGTTGGCCGTTAGGGCAATGATGGGAATGCGCTTGCGCTGGGAGGCCTGCTCCAACCTGCGGATTTCCATGGTGGCCTCAAATCCATCCAGCTCGGGCATGTGGCAGTCCATCAAGATGACATCAAACGCGCTCTGTTTGAAATCATCCAGCGCTTCGTTGCCATTGTTGGCCACCACCACGTCGTAGCCCTGTATTTTCTGCAACATGCCCAGGGCTACGGCCTGATTCACCAGATTGTCTTCCACCAGCAAAATCTTGCCCCGGCTGCCTGCCAGCGGTGCCATCGCAATGTCCACCACCGACAGCGCGACATCGATCGCATGCGGCTTTTCAGTAGACATGACGTTGACCAGGTTCTCGTACAAATCTGACTGCCGTACCGGCTTGACCAGGCAGGCGTTGATACCAGCCGCCCGCGCGGTCTTGATGATGGTGTGATTGCCGACCGGGGTCAGCATCACCAGGCGCACGCTGGAGATGGCCTCATCTGCCTTGATGGCTCGGGCCAACTCCAGCGTATCGGTGCCTGAAAAGCCGAGGTCAATCACCGCCAAGTCAAACGGCTGCTTGCCTGCTGCGGCCTGGCGCATTAACTCGATGCCGTGCTCGGGCGTGTCGGCCACGCGAACATGCATACCCCATTTGCAAACTTGGGAGTGCAAAATACCACGCCCCACTGAGCTTGATTCCAGAATCAGCGTACGCAGGCCCGTGAGCGAACCCGTCAGCATGGCGTGCGGTTCGTTCAGCGCAGAGCGCTGCTGTTTTTCAAACTCGCAACTGAAGTAGAAGGTGGAGCCCTCGCCAACGGCCGATTTGACCTGCAGAATGCCGCCCATCATCTCGACCAGTTGGCGGCTGATGGCCAAGCCCAGACCGGAGCCACCATACTTGCGTGTGGTAGACCCGTCCGCCTGGGAGAACTCTTCAAAAATACGCGACTGCGCCTCCAGACTGATCCCCTGTCCGGTGTCCGTCACTTCAAATCGCACCGTGATTTTGGCATCGGTTTGCTGCACCTGCGTGACGCTGATGACGACCGCGCCTTTCTGTGTGAACTTGATGGCGTTGCCAGCAAGATTGGTCAGGATTTGACCCAAGCGCAACGGGTCGCCTACGACATGGGTATCGAGGTCTGACGGAATCCGGCAAGCCAGTTCCAGGCCTTTGGCGTGCGCGCGCTCGGCCAGCAAATCCACAATGTCTTCGAGCGACTGGCGCAGGTCGAGTTCGACTGCCTCAAGCTCCAGCTTGCCCGCCTCAATCTTGGAGAAATCCAGCACGTCGTTGATGATGGCCAGCAAATTTTTACCTGAGCTTTGCACCGTCTCCGCGTATTTGCGCTGCACGCTGGACAGCCCTGTCTCCAGCAGCAGCTCGGTCATGCCCAGCACGCCATTCATGGGCGTACGAATCTCATGGCTCATGCGCGCAAGGAACGAACTCTTGGCGTGATTGGCCGCTTCAGCCGCTCCTCGGGCCTGCCGCAAAGCCTCCTCAGCGCGTTTGTTCTGCGTGATATCGCGAGCCACGGCAATCGTGCCGATGCATTCATTGGCCTCATTCATCAAGGGTGCGGTCGCAACCTGCAGGTCGATTGGTGCACCAGTTTCGGTTCGCGCCTTGGTGTCATAGGCAAACCGCTCACCTGCAGCCAGGCGGGACAGGTGCAGCATATCGCGCGCAGCGTCGGGCTCGTCAATCGCAAGCTGGCGACCCACCGCACTGCCCTGCGAGTAACCCAACATGGCCGTCGCACCGGCATTCCAGGACGTGATGATGCCGCTTAAGTCTTTAGTCCAGATCGCTTCGCTGGACTGTTCAACAATGGTGGCCAGCAGCCGGTTTTTGGATTCGCTGGTGCCCAATGAGGCCAACAGACTCTCAGTGTGGTTGGCCATGTTGTTGAAGGCTTCTGCGGCCAGGCGAACCTCGGGCGCGCCCTCGGGAGTGATGCGCGCTGAGCGATCCCCCTGGCTGAAGCGGTTGGCACTCTCTGCCAAGCTGCGCAGCGTGCCCAGGTTGCCGCGGAAAATCAGCCAGATGAACTGCAGCATCAGGAACAGCATGGCCGCCACAATCTGCAACTGCTTGACAAACTGGAGCCACAGGCGGTTGTGCGCCTTGATCGGCGTCATGCGGGCATAGAGCTTGCCGTAGCCCACGCCACCCGCCTTGACCTCGATGCTTTCTTCTGGAATGTCGATGCTGGCCATGCGCGTGAACCAGGTCGGTGCCACCAGCACATCAGGTTTGTCTTGGGCGACCAGCTTGCGGCCTTCTTTATCGGCCCATTCAAACAGGTCCAGCTCGCCTTTGGTGACTTGATTTTTAACCAACTGATCAATCGCGGCATATTCACCCACCAGCGCCTGGTCGGCAATCAGCGGCGCGATAAAGCTCAAAGTCTCCGTCAGGTCTCGCTTGAGGCGGGCTGAATGCTCAGACGCGCCCTCCGCGATGAAGAGGAAAGTCTGCACGCTGCCACCCGCAACAATCGCAATGCCTACGGCCAGCATCAGACGGGAAACAATGCCCCAACTGGCCCAAAAGTTCAACAAACGCATAATTATTTATCTCCAACGCACTCAGTTCTGCCCTGCTTAACCCACTGACACGTTTTTACTTATTTGACTAGGGTCTGTTTGTAGAACGCGCGGTAATTGTCGTAGTCGCGATTTTCAGCGGCCACGAATCCCAATTCGCCAGCGCTTTTCAGCAGCTCGGCCCCATCTTCAAGAATTTTGCGGCCCTGCGGGTCTTTGAGCATGCCCACCAGCGCGTTGGTTACCGCAGCGGCTTTGTCCGCAGGCACTTTCGGATTGGCCATGATGCATAAATCTTGGTAAAGCTCCGATGTCCACAAAGCGCGATACTCAAATCCTTCGCGGCGCCCATAGCGCGCCATGATCGTGCTGTTAACTCCGGCAGCCGCCACTTTATTGACCTTGAGTTGCGCCGACGAGGCCTCCTGGTTGCCAGTGAAAACTACGTTGACCTTCACTTTGGCCACCAACAGCGCATCATATGAAAGCCAGTAACCGGTGAACCCGTCTGGCGACACAAATGCAACATCTTTGCCTTCCAGATCGCTTAGAGTTTTTATCGGCGAATCGGCAGGTACGACGATTTGCGATTTGATACCGGGTCCGGCGGGGCGCGCAATCACGCGGTAGCCCAGCTTGTCACGCTCTGGCGTGAAAAAGTGGTTGGTGTAGAGGAAGTCGTAGGACCCTTTTTCGGCAGCTGCATTGCCTTCCTTGACGGTTTTGGCCAACCTAAGCTCCAGCGGTACACCGCTTTTCGCCGTGACGTAACTCAGGATCGGGTTCCAGTACTGCGCCGTCAATGCGATGCTGCGCTGGTTCAGGACGTTGAACGCATACGGTTTTTCCTGGGCAGTGGCTGCGCCCGGAATGGCAAGCCCTGCGGCCGTACCCAGCACAGCGCAAATCACGGCCAGTTTGGGAATGAAGCGTCTTGTATGCATATTTTTTGTCTCAATCAGTGAAAGCCAACGACAGGGAAATCAACTTAAACCGCAGCCTTTAAGAATAACAGAGCACCACTCACGACGAGCAACGAGCCGACTACTTTGAGCATGCCCTCGCTGGTCAGGTCCAGGTGAACCTTGTTGCCGCTGTACAGCCCCATGGCCATCGGGATCAGGGCGATGGCATAGGTCAACTGAAGCCGGGGGTCGCTCAGAAGCCCCGCGAACAGAAACAGCCCCAGGCGAAAGCCGCCGTCAATCGCAATCAGGCAGGAGAAGGTGGCACGCATGACACTTTTGTCCAGCAAACGCCGGGTGAGGTACATGACGTAGGGCGGGGAGCCCGCACCGAACAGACCGCCCGCCGTGCCGCCCGCCAGCCCTGCCGGAACGGCCCAGCCGCGGGAGATCTTCTGACTTGATCGCAGGCCAAAGATATTTCTGAAGCCAAAGAACATGGTGAACACACCGAGGGTCACCAAAATCGGCGTCGCTGGCAGTTTAAGGAGCGCGAAAGCACCAATGCAGGCCCCCACCAGCCCAGCGGGCAGAAGAATCTTGATCTCACTCCAGTCGACCAGCTTGCGGTTGATGCCGCCCAAGGCCATCGACGCGGTGAAATCCAGCGCCAGCACCAATGGAATGGCAAACTGCAGCGGCTGAGAAAGCGCCAAAAGCGGGACTGCAATCAGGCCTGAGCCAAAGCCGGTGATACCGCGAATAAAGTACGCGCTGAGCACAATGCACAAAATCAAAAACATGTCAGCCATCAGCCAATCCTAACAACGATGAGGCATTATTTTCGCACGCAAGATGCGGCATTATCTGTGAACAAATTGGCAAAGGTTCAGGCGCAATGCGCAAGCGGTGCTATCACAGCGATTGCAAGCCGGTTTGCGCGCTAGACTTGCACACACCGCAAGCGCATGTACAACACCTGCAACGCCTGCAATGCCCAAACACCTCAGAGCCGCCCAGGAGATGCATGTGATCGCAGAAACTCAAACTCAGTTCGAAGTCCTCAAGACAGGCACGGTCGGTGCAGAAATCCGGGGTGTTGACCTGTCAGAAGTCAACGTCCACGACATCGCCCGGATCAAGTCTGCCTGGTATCGGCATGATGTATTGCTGTTTCGAAACCAGCATTTGACCGACGACGATTTATTGACTTTTTCGCGGCATTTCGGTACGCTGGATTCGCCGCCGAATCAAGGTGCGGGCCGCAAATCGCCCGAAGGCTACCCCGAGGTCTATGTCGTCTCCAATGTATTGGATGACAAAGGCGAGCCGATTGGCGCCTTGGGCGATGGCGAGGCCGTGTGGCACACCGACATGAGCTATGCCGCCATACCGCCCGATGCGTCCATGCTCTACTCGCTGGAGATACCGGCGGTCGGCGGCGACACCTCATTCAGCAGCATGAAGGACGCGTTGACGCGCATGCCCGCCGCGCTGGTTAAGCGCATCAAGCAGCTGGACATCAAGCACGACGGCACCTTTGACTCTGGCGGCTTCACCCGCAAGGGCATGACGGCCACCAATGACCCACGCACCTCGGTTGGCACCGCGCACCCGGCCATCATCCAACACCCGGTGTCTGGCGACTTCGCGCTGTATTTGGGCCGCAGGCGCAATGCTTACGTGTTGGGCCTGGAACTGGCTGATTCTGAGCGGCTACTGGACGAACTGTGGAGCTACGTTGGCACCACGCTCTACCAACACCACTGGGCCTTGGGTGATTTGGTGTTGTGGGATAACCGCACCACCATGCACCGGCGCGACCCGTTCGATGCCAAAGCGCGCCGCGTGATGCACCGCACCCAGATCAAGGGCACGTGCGCGCCACGGCGAGCTCTAATTTAGACCGCTGCATTAGACCGCCAGGCGCGTTTTTTTTCATGGTGGCGTGACTTGCTTGACGATTCGCGGTAGGCGGGCGTTGTGATCGACCTGCATGACAAAGTCGCAATCGACCTCGCGCAGGCAAAAG
>JANOTE010000156.1:0-2565 GCA_031416195.1 Rhodoferax sp. | reverse complement strand
AGATGCGCTGGCCGACCGCGCGGCAGCCATCATCGTCGCGCACAACCACCCCAGCGGGGGCGTTGAGCCGTCGCAGAGCGACATCAACATCACCGCCCAGCTCAAGGCAGCGGGTGAAATCATGGGCATCGAGCTGCTGGACCACATCATCTTCACCCGGACCGGCTACTTCAGCTTTCTGGAAGCGGGGCGACTGTGAGCGAAACGACCGAAAGCTTGATTGCCTATTGCCGCCAGAATTCCCGCGTTTGTCCCATGCCGCAGCGGTGGAACGCGCTCTGGAATTTGTTGCCAGATCGCACGCGTGTCGGCGCAGGCTGGCAACCGCCGCTGCCTTTGGTTCTCGGCGCATGGGCAGAGACGCCCGGCATGCTGAAAATGCTTCGTTTGACTGAGCACATCGAATGGGCCGCCGATCATGGCGCACTGGAATCGGTCGCCCGGTTTCTGCGCGGCCTGACAGAAGAGGACTGGTTTCACCTTGGCGACTAGGCATTTCACTTGCACGGAGGTTTCCCCATGAGGACCGATGCACTCTACTGCTCACTCTCGTCGATGCGCATCGCTGAAATCGTTCGGTCTGCCCAGCACACAGTTTGATAGTTGCTGTGCTTGCAGGCGGCGAATCCACGTAGGTGACTAAGGATGCAAGGCCAGAAGTGGCGCAACATGGTTTGGTTTCGCAACGATCATTTGTTCCTGGCAGGTTTTCCCCCGGGCGTAACGCCCGCAACGAAAGGCTGAAAAAATGACTGATTTGAAACCCACGGTGATCTTTTTGGGCGGCAAGCCGGATGGTGGTCCGGTTCAGGTGTACCAATGTCAAAAGGGGTGGGATGAGTTGCAAACATCCGACCATGACGACGTGCGTTACTGCGGCAGCTGCAAGCAGTCGGTGCATCGGGTGATTGATGTTCAAGGCTTTCAGCGCGCCGTGGCGCAGGGGCGCTGCGTAATGATTGAAGGGCGTAGCGTCGTTGGTGGAGAACAGGCCCAGGTTGTGGGCGAATCTGCTCGGCAAGCGCCTGATATGCCTGCGGGTCTGTTTGACTGAGGGCGTGCAGTACCTCGTGCCCGATCAGCCCGATTTCTGGGTGTTCGGTGCTGGGTCCGACGAAGGCTTGTCCTCCGAGGGCAACCCCGTCGAAGTTTCGATTGGCCTGGATGAAGGTGACTTCAAATCCAAGGGTGCGCGCAACGCTTCTTCCCCAAGCCATTGCTGGAGTAGGGGCGTCAAGCAGTACCTGCGCTGGGGCGACGGAGTATCGCAGGAGAGTTCGGTTGAGGGCGGTGACTCGTTGTTTGGCATCTGCTTTCTCCTTTTCGGTGTAGGGCCGCTCACGCAGGGCCAAGAGCCAGTTGCCATTGTCGTCCTGAACGGCTCGCGTGCCAGGCTCCTTGAGGGAGGCCATGACGGCGGACTGCCTGGACTCGAACGGGGTGCGGGGGGGTGTTCGCCGGAGCCGCGTGTAAACAGCGGCAGGCCACCGGCGGCTTTGTCTTTCATCGAGTTTGTGATGGTGAAGCCGGGTTGTTCAATCTGGTCGCGCACTTCGCCAACGTCTGGGCTGAATGCCGCGCCACGGTCAATGACAACCGTCCCCATCTTCCCGCCACCCAGCTTAGCCAGCAGTCTGTTGGCGGCAGCGGGGACGATCTGGTCGTAGAAGGCGCGCATGCCCGGAGCCTCCATCTTCAGGCCCTTGCCTGAATTTGTGGAGTTTCCCACCGGTACAAAGAAGTCACGCCTGAATGTCTATGGCGTGATGCCGCAAGACCTGAACGGACCGGAATTGGCGTTTGCCGACCTGTTGGATGCCGATACCTCGGGCACGGTCGAATACTGGTTCCGTAACGAACCACGTAAGCCATGGTCTATTGGCATCGTGATGCCCAGCGGCGACCGTTTTTTCCCCGACTTCTGCATCAAGGTGACCGGACGCACTGCCGGCGGTGGCCTGCTGCTGGTGGAAACCAAAGGCAATTACATTTTGAACGGTGATGACACACTGGACAAGATTCTGGCCGAGCACAGGGTGTATGGGGTGCCGCTGATGCTGGTGCAGGATGCTGGCGGGCGCTTTATGACGGTCAAGTATTTCGCCAAGACTGGACGTAATGAGGAAGACCAGATTTTTCGGATTGAGAATTTGGCGCGGATTAATCTACTTGAACGTCGCATTTTTCATGATGTACAACCCTAAAGGAAAGGCCGCGACATGACAGATACAAAGCCGACGACATTCTTGTTGGTCAACGAGCCGGATGCCAGCCCGGTTCAGGTGTACCAATGTCAAAAGCGATGGGGTGACTTGCAAACATCCGACCATGACGACGTGCGTTACTGCGACAGCTGCAAACAGTCGGTGCATCGGGTGATTGATGTTCAAGGCTTTCAGCGCGCCGTCGCGCATGGGCGCTGCGTGATGATTGAAGGGCGTAGCGTCGTTGGTGGAGAACAGGCCCAGGTTGTGGGTGAAGCGGGTGCGGCGCACTACGAACTGTTCACTGCAAAGCAAACATGAGAAGCGTGATTCCCCCCGTTTTGAAGGTCGATTCCTCGTG
>JANOTE010000155.1:0-6053 GCA_031416195.1 Rhodoferax sp. | reverse complement strand
TGAGCATCTTGCTGCGCATCATGAACGACAGCGCGCGCCGGGTGTCCATCATGTTGCGCCGGATGCGGCCATTCAAGTCTTCGTGTTGGGCGATGGCGGCCAGCACTTCACCGGCCAGCTGGTCAGTCACATCGCCCGACAGCACTTTGGCGCTGACTTTTTCCAGTTCGACGTAGATACCCTCCAGCGTGTCGGCAGAATACTCGGCATCGGCATCAAACAGCTTGAGCAGGACTTCTTTGGCATCTTCAATCAGCCCCGGCGCGCGCCGTGCCCGCATGCGAAGGAGGCGAAACACCGGCACGTCTTCATCGTGAATGGAGAACAGCACGCCTTTGCTTTTAAGCTCGGCGTTGTGCTGGTTCAGGATGAAGGCGACGCGAACGGTGCGCGGATCCGCCTGGTCGGCCACCAAAAAGTCGCTGCGGATGTGCAGCTCGCCGTTGTCTTCTTCGTAAAAGCGGGCAGACTCTTCGATGTCCTCGTCCATCGCATCTTCCGGGATCGACAGGCCGTAATACTGTTTGACCCAGCGCTTCTCTTCCAGCGTGGGGGATTCGAGGTCAACCCAGATCGGCTGGAATTTCGACAGTTCTTCCAGGGATTCAATTTCTTCCTGGAACAGCCGTCCGTTGGCAAGGGTAAAGATGTTGAGCACTCGCGCTCCATTTAATCGGGGGTCAGATTCCAATTATTTGGAACCGTCGGTTATAGAACACGGCGGCTTTCAAACAATTGGAATCTGACCCCAATTAAATTTGAAAGCTACCGACTTGGGCAGTTTTCCAAGGGATGCTTTGCGGCTGTTGTGATGGTTTAATTATCGCATCGCTCTGTGCAACGCTGATGGCAAACCGAGTCGTATGGGATGAAATTTTGCTATATATAATATAGCTTATTGTGCATATAATTCGGGAGCTGGAGCCATTTTTAATTTAAAATTAGGGTAAAAAAACGGCTTGTCCGTAAAAATTAACCTCCAGGTTTATTTTTTCAGAAATCGTCTGCCTCACGCTTTGGCAAAAAACTCCAGCAGCTCCGTCTTGCGCGCATACGCATCGCTCTCGCCCATCGCGATCAGCGTTTGCACAAAGCCGGGCTCAAACAGCAAATAGCTGGCCAGCACGCCGCCGCCGCCCTTCAGGATGCCCAATCCACTGAGCGCGTGGCGCGTGGCGGTGGGCAGCTCCTTGATGTGTTTGAGCGCAAGGTCGTCCAGCGACTGCGTGGGCGATATCGCCATTACCTCCACCGGTTTGTAGGGCAGCGCGTTGGCGGCATCGCGCGGCATCTGGTTGAGGGTGTTGGTCACGCGCAGGGTCTGCTCGACATCGGCATGCAGGGTGTCATGAAAAACGCTGGCCATGGTGTGGCCGAAGATACTGCCCAAGGTTGTACCGCGCAGCGCGACGGCTGATTTTTGGGCGGTGCTGACCATTGGCCGTTCCGGCTGGCCCACGCCCACCACCAGAATTTTGCGTGCCCCGAGTTGCATCGCGGGCGACAGCGGGGTGATCTGGCGCATCGAGCCATCGCCAAAGAACTCGCGCTGACCATCCACCCACAAGGCCGTCGCCGGGAACAGAAACGGGATCGCGCTGGAGGCCATCAAATGCTCGATGGTGATGGCGGTGAACTCGGCGCGCCTGCCGGGGCGGGCCCAGGGGCGAAATGGCGCGCCTTTGGCGGCCTGGCAAAACGTCCAATGCACGCCGCTGGAGTAACTTGACCCGGTGACCGCGACTGCGGTGAGCACTTGGGTGCGCAAGGCCTCCTCAATATTGTCCAGCGAGATGCCCTTGTGCAGCGTGTCCACCAGCGGCATGTTGTCCAATATCGCCCCATTGGCGCGGGCGTGGCGCGACAGGCTCCAGGCCACGGCGAGGCGGTTAAAGCGCACCCACGGCGAGATGTTCAGGCGGTACACCTGATCGGAGCGCAAATCGCCCCAAAATTTGGCCAATTGCTCAAAAGCTACCAGGCCTTGGGTGGCCCACGCCGCCAGGCAAGTTGAGTTGATGGCGCCGGCCGATGTCCCTATCAGCAACTGAAATGGGAAGCCCTTGGACAATTGAGGATTCAGCTTCAATATTGATGCCATCGCCCGCAATACGCCCACTTGGTAAGCGGTGCGCGCCCCACCTCCCATCAAGACCAAAGCGGTTTTAGGCTGCGCGTAGTGGCTTAAGCCAGAGGTGATGATGGTGTCCAGGCTCATGTTAGCAATTGTGTCGCGATGTTGAAGTGAACCGCAAGCCTCCTGGTCAAAATCACATCAAGGAATGATCAACAACACAACACAACACAACGCGCAGGCAGCGGTGGCTACTGCTCACGCTGGCTTGCATCCAGTTCAAAAATTTAGCGGCGAAGTAGCGGGGAAAGTTGGCGATTCTTGAGTTTTTCTGCTGTCATCACACTTACACGCAAAAAAGCTATTGCATTTACGCATCTTCGGGCGCATAGTGATTCTGGCATTTGCCTTTTTCAACCCGTTTATTTGGAGGCCATTTATGAACTTGACGATCAGCGGTCATCATCTCGAAGTTACCCCAGCACTCAGAAATTACGTCACGACCAAGCTTGATCGAATAACCCGGCATTTTGACCAGGTGGTTGATGTCAAAGTTCTCTTAACGGTTGAAAATCAAAAGGAAAAGGAACGACGGCAGCGCGCCGAATGCAACATCCACGTCAAAGGCACCGACATGTTTGCTGAAAGCTCGCATGCCGATCTTTACGCTGCGGTTGATGAACTGGTGGACAAGCTGGACCGCAAAGTGGTGCGCCACAAAGAGCGTGTGCAGGATCACCACCACGATTCCGCCAAACGCTTGATTCAGTGAGTGTTGCTACAGGGTTCATGCCTTCGCGTGGCGATTTCGCGACGTAAAACAGTGTGAAATCTGACAGGTATCCCTCAAAACTGCACGAAAGCCCTGCCCCAAGCCACTCCGAGCCGCTCCATGCCGCTCCATGCCGTGAGCGGCTTTTTTCTGGGCATAATCTTGCACTGATCATGAACCGACTCGCCAGTATTCTCCCGGCCTCCCAAGTGCTTGTGGGCGTTGATGCCAGCAGCAAAAAACGCGCTTTTGAAGAAGCGGGCCTGCTGTTTGAGAATCTGCATGGCTTGAGCCGGGCCTTAGTAACCGACAGCCTGTTTTCCCGCGAGCGGCTGGGCTCGACTGGGCTAGGGCATGGTGTGGCCATTCCGCATGGCCGTATCAAGGGTCTTAAATCGCCCATGGCGGCGGTGCTGCTGCTCAGTCACCCGATCGGTTTTGATGCGCCCGACGAGCAGGCCGTCAATCTGTTGATTTTCCTGCTGGTGCCTGAAGCGGCGACTCAAAAACACCTTGAAATCCTGTCAGAAATTGCCGAGTTGCTCAGTGATGCCGCCCTGCGCGCCAAGCTGTGCAGCAGCGAAAACGTCGAAGATCTGCATGGGCTGATTGCGGGCTGGCAGTCAGCCCAGGTGGCTTAACATTTCTGGCAGGTCGCATTGAAACCCACCGTTGTCAGCGCCGATGTTCTGTTTGAAACGTTTCGCAGCCGCCTGAAGTGGGAGTGGCTTGCGGGCTTGGGAGCTTCCGAGCGCAAGTTTGACGAAGTGGCCGTGCGCGTCGCGACTTCGGGGGCCGATCTCGTCGGCTATTTGAACTACATCCACCCTTACCGCATGCAGATTTTGGGGCCGCGCGAGATCAGCTATCTCACCAACGCAACGCCGGAGGACTGCGCGCGGCGCATCGCACGCATCGTCACCTTGGAGCCGCCGGTGCTGGTGCTGGCTGATGGTCAAGCGGCCCCCGAAGGCTTGCTCTCCATGTGCGAGCGCGCGCAACTGCCGATGTTTGCCACCAAGGAGTCGTCGGCGTTTGTGATCGACGTGCTGCGCTCCTACCTGTCGCGCCATTTTGCCGACCGTGCCTCGATTCACGGTGTGTTCATGGACATTCTGGGCCTGGGCGTGCTGATCACGGGCGAATCGGGCATGGGCAAGAGCGAGTTGGGGCTGGAGTTGATTTCTCGCGGCAATGGCCTGGTGGCGGATGATTCGGTGGATCTTTACCGCATCAACCAGACCACGATCGAAGGCCGTTGCCCCGATCTGCTGCAAAACCTGCTGGAGGTGCGCGGCATCGGCCTGTTGGACATTCGTGCCATCTTTGGCGAAACGGCGGTGCGCCGCAAAATGCGCCTCAAGCTGATTGTTCACCTGGTGCGCCGCGAAACCTTGGAGCGCGATTACGAACGCTTGCCCTATGAGCCGTTAACGCAAGACATCCTGGGCATCCCGGTGCGCAAGGCGGTTATTCAAGTGGTGGCCGGTCGCAACATCGCGGTGTTGGTCGAAGCGGCCGTGCGCAATGCCATTTTGCAATTGCGCGGTGTGGACACCTATCAGGAGTTTGTGCAGCGCCACCGCAAGGAGATGGACGGCAACGGCTGATCAAACTTAAATCGGGTGCGCACGCGAGGTTTTGGGCCGATTCACGCAGTTGTCTTTCACGCAATGCGCGTACAAGCTCAATGCGTGATCCGCAAGCTCGAAGCCTTTGGCCGTGGCCACGTTGTGCTGGCGCTTTTCAATCTCGGCATCAAAAAACTCCTCCACCCGGCCGCAGTCCAGGCACACCAGGTGATCGTGGTGCTGCCCCTCGTTGAGTTCATACACCGCCTTGCCGCTCTCAAAATTGCTGCGCGTCAAAATGCCGGCCTGCTCGAACTGCGTCAACACCCGGTACACCGTGGCCAGGCCGACATCCGAGCGCTCCAGCAGCAGCACACGAAACACGTCCTCGGCCGTCATGTGGCGCTGCGCACCTTTCTGGAAAAGCTCCAGAATCTTCAGCCGCGGCAACGTCGCCTTCAGGCCGGTGCTTTTGAGTTCGTCAATGTTGTCCATGGCAGTGTTTATAGCTTAGTCGCGGCGCAGCCGTGCATCAGGCCTTCAAAACAGGCTCAACCGCTACAATGAAGTGATCATATCGCCCCGGTAGTTCCGAACATGCAACTCTTCATGCAACTCCCTTTCTCTTCGTCGTCGTCGTCGTCGCGCGTCTGGCGATTGGGTCTGGCGGCGCTGGCAGTGTCCAGCCTGATCGCCTGCGGAACCTTCAATGATGCCAGTGGCCGCGTGGCGGGCATCGTGTCACCCTATAAGATCGACATTGTCCAGGGCAACTTTGTTTCCAAAGAGCAAGCCGATGCGCTCAAAGTTGGCATGGCGCGCGCGCAGGTGCGCGACATCCTGGGCACGCCGCTGTTGGCCAGCATGTTCCACGCAGACCGCTGGGATTATGTTTTCACCTTCAAACGCCAGGGTGCGCAGCCGCAGGCGCGCAAGGTCAGCGTTTATTTCACCGGCGATACTCTGGCGCGGTTTGAGGCAGACACCTTGCCCACCGAAACCGAGTTTGTCTCAACGCTGGATTCAGGCCGACGTTTTGGCAAGGTGCCAGTTTTGCAGGCCAGTGAAGAGAGCCTGTCCAAGTTTGCGCCACAGGCCAAAGCCGCCCCCGCCACCGATATCCAATCACTGCCGCCTTTGCCCGAGCGCTACCCACCGCTTGAGCCGTCAAATCGGTAATTTCGCGCACACGCGTCCCATGACCCTGGCACACACCATCGCCATCGCCGGTGCTTCGGGGCGAATGGGCCAAATGCTGATCGCCGCCGTGCGCGCTGCTGACGATTGCCAATTAAGTGGCGCGCTGGACGTTGCGGCCAGCCCCGGCATTGGCCACCCGGCCTATGTGGGCGGCTCGGTGTTGGTTCATGCCGATCTGCGCTTGGGCCTGGCACAGTCAAACACGCTGATCGATTTCACCCGGCCCGAAGGGACGCTGGCGCATTTGAGAATCTGCCGGGAAATGGGCATCAGCGCGGTGATCGGCACCACCGGTTTCAGCGACGCGCAAAAGCAAGAGATCACTGCTGCCACCAAAGACATCGCCATCATGCTGTCGCCCAACATGAGCGTCGGCGTGAACGTCACGCTGAAATTGCTGGACATGGCCGCGCGCGCATTGAGCTCGGGCTACGAC
>JANOTE010000154.1:0-1500 GCA_031416195.1 Rhodoferax sp. | reverse complement strand
CGATCCAGCACGATGATATTGGGTGCAATTACCAAGAAGTTGCGTGAAAGTGTGGAGTTAGGTTCATACAGCTTATGGAAAAAACTCCAGGCGATGAGTAGGGACAACACCTTGGTTTTGCCGGCGCCAGTTGCCATTTTGATGACGAAGCGGGGCCAGTCTTCGTCAAACATGCCGCTGGAAACAGCACCTGAGGCATCGAACCGCAGCAAATCAAATTTATCACGCACGCCTCTGACATCATGAAGCCAGATGATGGTTTCAACCGCCTCACGTTGGGCGAAATAATACAGAAACTCGCTTTGCGTGCCGTCTGCCAGCTCCGAAGTGTGGGCCGTGTTGAACCACCAATTCAGGAGACTGCGTGAGGTAGTCGATGCGCCTGCGTAGTCCTGATCTCGCCAAGTTTTGACATCGTCTCGAATTTTGGCGACCAGGGGCGGTAGCAGTTTTTCATAGGCCGTGGAACGAAGCTCTTCAGCGGCTGGAAACCAGCGGTGCTCAGGCAACAGTTCTTGGTAGGGAGAAAGTGGAAAGTTGGGGTGGAGCGCCATTCGGGAGTTCAATTTCTCAGATCAGACTTTTCGGGTTTAGGCGATTCAGTTGCGTTGGCTGTGTTGTACCACCTCCTGCTCAATCGCCCCAAACACACTCACCCCATCCCGCCCTTTCATCTCGATCCTGATGGTGTCGCCAAACTTCATGTAATCGGTTTTGGGTTCACCGTCCAAAACAGTTTCGATCGCGCGTTTTTCGGCAATGCAGCTATAGCCTTTGGGCCAGTCTTTTTTGCCTTTGACTTCAACGCCTTTGTTGCTCACGGTGCCGCTGCCGATGATCGAGCCTGCGCGCACGTTGCGGGTTTTGCACAGGTGGGCGATGAGCTGGCCGAAATGGAAGGTCATGTCGGTGCCTGCGTCGCAGCGGCCTACGGTGCGGCCATTCCACTGGCTTTGCAGCGTGAGGTTCAGACGGCCTGTGGCCCAGGCGCTTTTTACGCTGCCGTCCTCATCGGATGGGGCGGAAAATTCATCCAGCGTGACTGCCACCGGGCTGAAAGCTGTGGCCGGTTTGCTTTGCAGGAAGCCGAAGTTTTTGGCCAGCTCGTCGGGTACGAGGTGGCGCAGGCTCCAGTCGTTGGCCAGCATAACGAGGCGAATGCCATCCAAGGCGCGCTCGGGCGTGCAGCCCATCGGCACGTCGCTGGTGATGACGGCAATCTCGGCTTCGAAGTCAATGCCAAAGGCCTCGCTGGTGAACGGTGCGTCGTCGCAAGCGCCTAGAAAATCGTCACTGCCGCCCTGGTACATCAGCGGCTCGGTGTAGTAGTTGGCGGGCACCTCGGCGTGGCGCGCCAGGCGCACCAGCTCGACGTGGTTGATGTAGGCCGAGCCATCGGCCCATTGGTACGCGCGCGGCAGCGGCGCCCTGCACATTTTGGGGTTGAACGGAAAGGCGTGGCGGGCGATTCCGGTGGCGTGTGCGGCATCATCGACCTTA
>JANOTE010000153.1:0-2808 GCA_031416195.1 Rhodoferax sp. | reverse complement strand
CCTTCACTGAAACCGATGCGATCAATTTTGGCGTTCTGCGCGCCGCCGTGCGTGACCGCCGGCGCGACACCATGGACCGCCTGATTGCCGCCCACGCAGTGAGCGTCGGCGTCACCCTCGTCACCAACAACGAAGCCGATTTCAAAGACTATCCCGGCCTGGTGGTCGAAAACTGGGCGCGCTCCTCCTGAATGCCCTCTGGACTTTTTAGTCAGGTCCGCAAGTCAAGAACAAAAATACGAACGCAAGCTCCATGGCCAAACTTGACTTTCCCAGCTTTGAAAAGCATCTATCCGCCTTTGACTTTGCCCGCCTGTACCCTGCGAGAGCCGCGTGTGGTATGCACTATGGGCCTGCTTTCTGAATGATCCAAATGCCCGTATTCAATCAAGACCATCTCAAACAATTTCGCTTCAAACATCTTTTTAACGAACTGGGCTGGGACTTGCCCACCCAGCAGCAGCCCTACAGCGTAGCGGTGGGTGGCGACACCTGGCAGCTCGACGCAGTGGCCGTTAAAAGAGGCGTGCAGGTGCTGCAATGCCGCCCCGACGCAGACGGACGCATGCCCGACTACGCAACTCGCCAAAAGATTGAGCGCAAGGTCACAGCAGAAGCGCTACACCATCTGATTGTGTTTACCGATTCGGCCAAAACCACACAAATTTGGCAATGGGTGTCACGCGTGCCGGGCAAAACTGCACAGTACCGTGAGGTGAATTTCCGAAACGGTGAGGCACCCGAGCTACTGGCCCAAAAACTAAGTCGCCTGCACTTCACGCTGGAAGAGGACGCACTGCTCACCGTCCTGGGTGTGTCAGATCGGCTCGACGATGCAACTCCACGCAAGAACGTCACCAAAGACTTCTATACCGAATTTGAAAAGGTGCGTAAGGCCTTTGCTGAATTTATTGAAGGTATTCCAGCAATAAGTGAAGACCAGCGGTGGTACACGGCCGTATTAATAAACAGGCTGATGTTTCTATGGTTCCTACAGGAGGGTGACTTTTTAGACACCAAAAAGGACTACTTGAAATTGCGTCTGACAAAGCATTTATCAACTGCCCAGAATGCAAGCTTCTACAAGCAGTTCTTAGTCCCACTTTTTTTTCGCGGGTTTGCTGAAGAGCGGTCAGAGGTAAACCGCGCCGCTATTGCCGCTGAATTTGGAAATGTGCCCTATTTGAACGGAGGCTTGTTTGCGCCGCATGAGCTTGAGCAGCGTTATGGTGATGCGCTGGATGTAGCCGATGCAGCTTTTTCAAAGCTGTTCGATTTTTTTATTAAATGGGACTGGCACCTGGACGACCGCCCACTTAAAAGCGGCAGAGAAATCAACCCCGACGTGCTGGGCTACATCTTTGAAAAGTTCGTCAACCAAAAGCAGATGGGGGCGTACTACACCAAGGAAGACATCACCGACTACATCGGCAAAAACACCATCATTCCCTGCCTGCTGGCCAAGGTGCGTGTCGAGCACCCCAAGGCTTTTGATGATTTGGTGTGGCCACTGCTGCAGCAAAGCGGCGATGCGTATATCTACCCCGCCATGCTCAAAGGTGTTGACGCAGCCTACCCGGCGGCAATCACCAACGGCCTTGACACCGTATCGCCCGACTTGCTGGCACGCCGCAAACCCTGGAACAAGCGCGCTGACGATGCGGTAAGCCTGCCCACCGAAATCTGGCGCGAAACCATTGCCCGCCACCAGCGCACGCGCGAGGTGCGCGCAAAAATTGCTGCGGGTGAGTTGAAGGACGTAGGCGACCTGATCACCTACAACCTGGACATCCGCCAGTTTGCGCAAGACCTGATTGAGCGTTGTACTGATGTAGCCCTGCTCAAAAGCTTTTGGTTTGCGCTGGCTGGCCGCTTGCCGCGCAAGAGCAACGAGAAGTTTCGCCACGGCCTGAGCGTGCTGGACCCCACTTGCGGGTCAGGTGCCTTTCTGTTTGCGGCATTGAATATTTTGAAGCCGCTGTACGACGCCACGCTGCACACCCTGCAAGCAGTCCGCAGCGACGCATTGATAACAGGCGACACCAGCCAACCTGAAAAATGGGCCGAGGTTGACGGGATACTCCAGCGGTTTGATGCCGCCAAGTCAGACCGCCAACAAGACTACGCGGTCATCAAACACATCATCGTAAATAACCTCTACGGCGTAGACATTGAAGAGCAGGCCACCGAAATTGCCAAGCTGCGTCTATTTTTAAAGCTCGTTTCCTTGCTAGAGCCAGGCGACAAAATCGATCCTCTGCCCGACATTGATTTCAACATTCGCCACGGCAACACCCTTGTGGGCTACGCCACTGAGGAAGAGACAATGCGAGCTGTTTTAGGTGTTGGAAGTGACGGAAAACCTCGTACGGGAAATCTCTTTGGCGATGACCCTTGGTCGAAGATCAAGGTTGACTTGGTAGTTGCAGAAGAAAAGCACAACAACTTTCAGCTTCAGCAAGTTCAGCTCGGCGGGCATGTATCACCAGAAGACAAAAAAGACCTGAGCCAGGCGATTGCCGTCCTTGAAGAGACCTTGAACAAGCATTTGGCTAAAGAGTACGGGGTAGACCTGACTAAGGCCAACAAGTACGCAGACTGGAAAACCAGCCACCAACCCTTTCACTGGTTTGTTGATTTCTACCCGTTGATGGCAAGTGGGGGATTTGATGCAGTGATCGGCAACCCGCCTTACGTACAACTTTCTGAGGTGGCCGATTACGGCGTCTCTCGCTATTCGTGTGCTGATTGCGGCAATCTGTACGCGATCATGCTGGAGCGGTCGGCAGCGCTTGTCCATCGGGATGG
>JANOTE010000152.1:0-12769 GCA_031416195.1 Rhodoferax sp. | reverse complement strand
CAAGTCGCCCGAGCGGAAGAAACGCTTGCCTTCGAACTCTATGAAAGCATTGGCAGTGGCTTCAGGCTGCCTCCAATAGCCCTGAAAAACTTCAGGGCCGTGGATGATGATCTCGCCCTGCTCGCCCTGCGGCACTTCTTTCAAGGTCTCGGGGTCAATCACCCGCGCGTCCGTGCTCATGAACGGGATGCCCAGGCACTGCTGCTTGGGGTCATCGGGCGGGTTGCTGTGCGACGGGGCTGCCGTCTCGGTAAGACCATAGCCTTCAACGTAACGCAATCCATACTGCTCCAGCAGGCGTTGGGCCACCGCCTGCGGCATGGCGGCACCGCCACCGCCGATATTGGTCAAGCTGGTCAAATCAAAGCTGGCGAAGTTGGGGCTGGCCAACAGGTCAATCACCATGGTGGGAATATTCGTCCAGCCCGTCACCTTCCAGCGCGAGATCATGCGCCCTGCCAGCTCGCGATCCCAGCGCGGCATGATCACCAGCGTGGCACCCAGGCGAATGCCGGCGTGCATCACGCTGACCATGCCGGTGATATGGAACATCGGCACCACCACCAACAAGACGGCCTCGGCGGAGCCATTGCCCCACAGCCCGCTGGCCACCGCGTTGTGCATGATGCTGGCGTGCGTGTGCATGCAACCTTTGGGCAGGCCCGTGGTGCCGCTGGTGTAGGGCAACACGGCCAGATCGGTGGGGCCAACTGTCAAGGGGGGTGGGGCTGCAGCGGTGAGGAGAGACTCATCCCAAGCGTGGACTTGGCCGCCTTCCAAAGCGGGCGCGGGGTGGCGCGTGGCGAGCCAGTCGATCCATGTGGCAGGCGGCGCGTCACCCTCGTTGGCTAGCACATCAAAGGCATCAGTAAAGTGCGTAACGATGAGGTGCGCCAGTCGGTCTGGTGCGCTCAATGCGTCGCTGGCGCGTGCCAGCTCGGGGGCGAGGTCTGCCGTAGTGATGGCAACTTTGACCTGTGGGTCGGTAATGTAATGTTTAAGCTCTTCGGCGCGGTTCATGGGGTTCACCGGAACCACCACTGCATTGGCGCGCAAAATCGCAAAGTGGGCGATCACCCACTGCGGGCAGTTCTGCATCGACAATACCACCCGGTCGCCTTTTTGAACGCCCAGGTGATGCAGGCGCGCCGCCAGCCGCTCAGCGCTCTGGAGCAACGCCCGGTAGGTGACGACCCGCCCAAAAAACACCAGTGCTGCTTTTTGCGGATAGCGCCTGGCATTGGTCTCAAGGTTGTCCCAAAGCGAAACCTCGGGCACGGTGATGGCATGGGGCAGGCGCTTGGGCCAGAATTTGTGGTGAGGTTTCACGGCAGGGCCTGGTGATGGTTATGAAGTTCGTTGTGCAGTGTCGGCGACGACCTGAAGCGTAGCAAATCAAAACACCTTAAGTCGGTAATGCTGTCTCCGGCGCGTAAAAACTCTTGGCATAAAAACTGCATGAGTGGTTTGAAGGCAACATCAGTCGATGTTTTTTGGTTTGTGAATTTTTCGCATATTGCACCCGTGCAAACCCGATTGCGCTGGCAAACGGCGCAAGTCTATGATGCGCCAGCAGGCAGCTTTGTCACGACTGGATGCCAATTTCTCGATTTTTTTTCAGGTTTTCTACTGGAGTTCTACTTATGACGATCAAACAAATCAAACTTGCAGCCGTTACGGTTGCAATTTTGGGTGCCGCACTGGCAGCACCCGCCCATGCCGGCAAAACGCTGGATGCCATCAAGGCACGAGGTCAGGTAATTTGTGGCGTGAACACCGGCCTTGCGGGATTTGCCTCCGCTGATTCATCTGGCAAGTGGTCGGGCCTTGACATTGATGTCTGCAAGGCGTTGGCCGCAGCCGTGTTGAGCGATGCCGAGAAAGTGAAGTACGTGCCGTTGAACGCCCAGCAGCGCTTCACCGCCCTGCAGTCTGGCGAAGTGGACGTGCTGGCACGCAACACCACCTTCACCCTGACGCGTGACGCGTCGCTGGGCTTAAGCCTGACAGTCACCAACTTCTATGACGGCCAGGGTTTCATGGTGCCGGTCAAGAGCAAGATGAAGAACGCCAAGCAGCTCAAGGGTCAGACCGTGTGCGTGCAGTCCGGCACCACGACCGAAAAGAATCTGACGGATTTCTCCAAGGCCAACAACCTGAACATCAAGCCCGTGGTGTTTGAAAAGCTCGAAGCCGCCGAGAACGCGTATTTCACCGGGCGCTGCATCGCCTACACCACCGATGCCTCGGGCCTCTCCTCCACCCGCAGCAAAGTGGCCAAAGACCCCAAAGAGCACATGATTCTTTCCGAGCTGATCTCCAAAGAGCCACTGGGGCCGATGGTGCGCCGCGGCGACGACGAGTGGTTTGCCATCGTCAAATGGGTGATCTACGGCACGATGGAAGCTGAAGAATACGGCGTGACGCAAGCCAACGTGGATCAGATGAAGGCCACCAGTGCCGACCCCGTCGTCCAGCGCCTGCTGGGCGGTGGCAATGAAGACACTGGCAAGCTGCTGGGTCTGGACAAAGACTGGATGGCCCGCGTGGTCAAGTCAGTGGGCAACTACGGCGAGAGCTTCGAGCGCAACGTCGGCCCCAACACGCCACTGAACTTGCCCCGTGGCATCAACAACCTTTGGAACAAGGGCGGCCTGATGTACGCCTATCCGGTTCGTTAGAAATTAGAAGGGCGTTGAACTGATCCCACGCGCATCGATACGCTCATAGGCTCTGCGATCAAGCCGCTGTTGACACTTGAGTAGTGCAACAGCGGCTTTTTCCATTCTTGGATTCCAGTACAGATCGCCACACCGTGGATTCTTGAAAATCAAGGTTATGACCCAAAAATCTCCTCCCAAAAAGAAAAACTGGACTTGGCGCAGCCAGGCTTTCCGGGGCTTGATCTACCAGATCATCGCCATCGGTCTGGTCGTGATGGCGGGTTGGTGGCTGGCTGCCAACACCCTGCACAACATGCAGGTGCGCGGCATCCAGAGCGGATTTGATTTTCTCAAAGGGCCCGCAGGATTTGACATTGGTGAGAGCCTGTATCCGTTTGACTCGGCGCAGCCGTACTGGCAGGCGTTTCTGGTGGGCCTGACGAACACGCTACGTGTTGCCATCATCGGCATAATCTTGACCACGATTCTGGGAACGCTGCTTGGCGTGGGCCGATTCTCACGCAACGCTTTGGTGCGTGGCCTTTGCTACGCGTACGTAGAGTTCTTCCGCAATGTGCCGGTCTTGCTGCAACTGCTGATGTGGTACCTGCTCTTCACCGAGGTGCTGCCAGCCGCGCAGGAGGCATGGACGTTGGGACCACTTTTCTTAAGCAAAGGCGGCTTGAGCTTTCCGGTTCCGATATGGGCTACGGGACACCTGTGGGCCTTCTTCGGTCTACTGGCGGGTATCGCCGTGGCCTTCATTTACCGCCGCTGGGCCTTCAACCACTTCGAGGCGACGGGCAAGCTGCGCAGCATGTTTTGGCTGCCAGTTGCCATCGTGGTGATGTTGGGCATCGTGGGCTGGCTGGCGGGCGGCGCTCCGTCAGAGTTCAATTCGCCCATCAAGGGTGATTTCTCGATAGAAAACGGCGGCTCGCTCACACCTGAGTTTCTGTCCGTATTGATTGGCTTGACGGTCTACACCGCCGCTTTCGTAGCCGAGGTGGTGCGCGCGGGCATCCAGTCAGTCGCGCGCGGGCAAGGTGAGGCCGCCGCCGCCTTGGGATTGGCCCAGGGCCAAACCATGAAGCTGGTGATGTTGCCGCAAGCGCTGCGGGTGATCATTCCACCCATGACCAACCAGTTTTTGAACCTCACCAAAAACTCGTCGCTAGCCGTCGCCATTGGCTACCCGGATGTAGTGTCCATTGCCAACACGGCGCTGAACCAAACCGGCCGTGCCGTCGAATGCATCGCCATCGTGATGTTGGTGTACCTCACCACCTCGCTCACCACTTCCTTATTAATGAACTGGTACAACACCCGTTCGGCGATCAAAGAGCGTTGAGCACAGGTTGAAAGAGCAACACTCCATGACTGCATTGACATTTCAACCTATCGCGGCACGCCCAGCGCCCAACAAGACCGAGGGTTTGGTTGCCTGGATCAAGATCAATCTGTTCAGCGGCTGGGTGACTGGCCTGCTGACCGTGCTGATCGGCGGCGCGCTGCTGTATGTGATTCCACAGTTTTTGAGCTGGGCGATTTTCCGCGCTGCCTGGGTTCCTGACTACGATGCCTGCCGGGTCGACGGCGTAGGTGCCTGCTGGGGTGTGGTCGCCGAGAAATACCGCTTCATTCTGTTTGGCCGATACCCGTTTGAGGCGCAATGGCGACCGTTGATCGCAATCCTTTTGTTACTGGGTTTGCTGGTGGTCAGTTGCATGCGCGCGTTTTGGCACGCCTGGCTGGGCGTGCTCTGGGTGGTGGTGCTCAGCCTGTTCTTCATACTGATGTATGGCAATGTGTTGGGCCTGTCCAAAGTGGAGACAGACCGCTGGGGCGGGCTGCCGCTGACCCTGCTGCTGGCATCGCTGTCGATGGTGATGGCCTTCCCGATTGCGATGGTGGTGGCGCTGGGGCGGCGCTCGACGCTGCCCGCCATCCGCACCGTGTCAACGCTGTATGTCGAGTTGATTCGTGGCGTGCCGTTGATCTCAGTGCTGTTCATGGCGTCCTTCATGTTCCCGCTGTTCATGCCTGAGGGTGTGACGATTGACGTGCTGATTCGGGTGTTGGTGGGCATCACGCTGTTTGCAGCCGCTTACATGGCCGAAGTCATACGCGGTGGTTTGCAGGCGATTCCAAAAGGTCAGATTGAGGCAGCGGCAACCTTGGGTTTGTCGTATTGGCAAACGCAGCGCAAGATCGTGTTGCCTCAGGCATTGGCGATGGTCGTGCCCAGCATCATGAACAACTTCATTGGCCTGTTCAAAGACACGTCGTTGGTCACCATAGTGAGCCTATACGAGTTGACCGGAGCTTTGTCGCTGGCACTGAATTCGGATGCGAACTGGCGGCCCTTCAAGATCGAAGGTTACCTGTTCATCGCCTTGATCTATTTCGCTTTCTGCTTCTCCATGTCCCGCTACAGCATATGGGTGGAAAAACAGGTGAACAAAGGTAAAGCGCGCTGATACCGCATCGTCTGCTAAATATCGATCACGCGACGTACAAAACCATCAATTTCAAGAAAAAAATTATGGCTGAACCCATCATCAAATTTCAAAAACTCAACAAATGGTACGGCAACAATTTTCACGTTCTGCGCGATATTGATTTAGACGTGGCACAAGGCGAGCGAATCGTAATTTGCGGGCCATCCGGCTCTGGGAAGTCCACCTTGATCCGTTGCATCAACCGCCTGGAAGAGCATCAGGAAGGGCATCTATTTGTCGATGGCGTCGAATTGACCGATGACGTGAATGCGATTGACGGCGTCCGCAAAAAAGTCGGCATGGTGTTCCAGCAGTTCAACCTGTTTCCGCATTTGACGGTGCTCGAAAACCTGACGCTCTCGCCGATGTGGGTCGGCAAGGTGCCAAAAAAAGAGGCCGAAGAAAAGGCCATGATTCAGCTCAAGCGCGTGCGCATTGCCGAGCAGGCCAGCAAATACCCGCTGCAACTGTCAGGCGGCCAGCAGCAGCGTGTGGCGATTGCGCGGGCGCTTTGCCTCACGCCCAAAATCATGCTGTTTGACGAGCCCACTTCCGCGCTGGATCCCGAGATGATCAAGGAAGTTCTGGATGTGATAGTGGAGCTGGCCAGCCACGGTATCACCATGTTATGCGTCACCCACGAAATGGGTTTCGCCAAAGCCGTGGCAGACCGTGTAATTTTTATGGATGAGGGCCAAATCGTGGAGCAAAACAACCCGCAGGACTTCTTCAACAACCCGCAGAACGAGCGCAGCAAAGATTTCCTAAGCAAAATTTTGGGACATTGACACCTCGTTCCAGATTAAACATGCAGTGGAATTGCTTTTTCTGACTGTTTTTTGTGAAGGTCATTCGGTTACAGATATTGCATCTTCCCAAGCGAAGTGAGGACTGACAACACCTACTATCTCAACTTCATTTTTAAGGAGTTGACGTGGCCCTACAGACCCCATTTTTCAGCAAGCGCGAGAACGAATCTGCCCCTGCGCGACCCGCCACCTCGTCGCCGTACAACAGCGGCAACTCAAGCCCCAGCCCGGCGGTGGCCCAGCCCTCCTACGCCACCACTCCACCGGGGGCATTGACCGGGACTGCGCCGTCTGTTGCCACAGAAGGCGGCAGCAAGCTCACGGTGGGCCCCAACATCAAGCTCAAGGGTGTTGAGATCACCGACTGCGACACCTTGGTGGTCGAAGGCTTGGTTGAAGCCACCATGGATTCACGCTTGATGCAGATCTCCCAGCAAGGCGCCTTCAAAGGTTCGGCAGAAATTGACATTGCCGAAATTCACGGCGAGTTTGATGGCAACCTGACCGTGCGCCAACGGCTCGTAATCTACGCCACGGGCAAAGTCACCGGGAAAATCCGATACGGCAAAGTGGTGATTGAAGAAGGTGGCCAGCTCTCCGGGGAAATTCAGTTTGGTACGGCCCCTACCAGCAGCGCGGTGCGGCCACCTGCAGCGAAGCCAGCACTTCAAGCCATCGCTTAAAAATTCGGATGCCCTTGCTTGGGTGATACGGCGGCAATGGAACTTAACTGAAGATACACTCTCCAAACTCCCATGCGCCGCTTCTTCATCATCCTCATGATCGCCTTGCTGCCCCTTCGCAGTTGGGCGGGTGATGTGATGACTTTGGAGATGGCGGTGGGTCAAATGACTGCCGTGGTTCAGGCGACCCCGCAGACGGCATCCGACTGCCACGGTCAGAATGCCGGGCTTTCAAATTTTGGCTACGAAACATTGAACGCCAATGAAACCACTGAATCAATGGTTGAAGCAATGGATGGTTCAGTGGCTGACGGGCGATGTGACACCTGTGGCACCTGTCAGATTTGTCATAGCGTTGCGTTAGCTGACTTTTCTTTTTCTGAGTTACCCAGCCTCACGGCCTTCTCTTTGCTGCCCCGCGACAGCACAGGCTTTGCCAGCGCACCTTGCGCGCTGGGTTTGAAGCCACCGATTTCCTGACCGTCCTAGCCTTAGTTCGCCTGCAAAGTGCCGTTTCGGTAATTTGCGGGTGAGTTTTAGTGGCCTACAGCCACATTTGCTGCGATCA
Organism: Rhodoferax sp.; assembly: GCA_031416195.1. Taxonomy (GTDB): domain Bacteria; phylum Pseudomonadota; class Gammaproteobacteria; order Burkholderiales; family Burkholderiaceae_C; genus JANYCG01. Next base: position 5,545 of record JANOTE010000152.1, on the reverse strand, counting down.
GGAGTATTTCGTGAATCAATTTTCTCTGACGGCTACGGCCATCTTTAGCTCACTAACGTTTTTGCCCGTAAGCGCCATGGCACAAGCCGCTGTCACTGACCCTGGCGCTGTAGTGCCGCCCGTTGTCTACCAATCCGTTTTCAATCAGTCGCCAATTGGTGTCGAAACCAAATCGGTGGACTGGAAAAAGGCAAATGCCGAAGTTGGCCAGTTCAAGCGCGGGCACGTGGACATTCTCAAATGGGAAGAAAGCCAACTCAAAGATAAGCCCGCCGGCAAGCCTGCCACCCAGTCAGAGGCTGCGCCAGCCAAAGCAACCCCATCCCCAGCGTCTGCAATACCAGCGTCTACGTCAGCGCCCGCAGTACCCGCCGCGCCAACCCCTCATAAACATTAGGTGCCGACATGCGATCCATTTTCAAACTGACGGGTGCTGCGGCGCTCGTCGTGGCAATTTCGGGCTGCGCTACGCTGTCTCCCGATGGTGACGCAGCAGGCGTACAACAACTGATTCAAGGCAAAACGGGTGGTGTGGTGGTCACACTGACGCAAGACCCGAAAGCCGTTCAGACAGCGGTTGCCGAGCTGCTCAAAGGCCCCATTACTGCCGAATCCGCCGTGCGCATTGCCCTGCTCAATAACCCCAGTTTGCAGGCCTCCATGGCCACGCTGGGCGTGAGTGATGCCGATCGTGTGCAAATGGGACGCTTGCCCAACCCACACTTCTCGATTGGGCGGTTTACTGCGGGCGACACTCTGGAGATTGAGCGAATGTTGCGATTCGATGTGATCGGGTTGCTAACACTTCCCTGGAAAGCAAAGTGGCAAGGCCAGCAACACGAGTTGGCCAAACTGATGGCAGCGCAAGACGTGGTGCGGCTGGCATCAGACACCCGCAAAGCCTGGATTACCGCAGTGGCCGCGCAGCAAACTGCGATTTACATGCGCGATGTGAAAGACGCGGCAGATGCCAGTGCTGAACTCGCCCGGCGCATGGCCCGCCTGGGCAATTGGAGCCGGTTGCAGCAGGCACGCGAGCAGGTCTTTTTGGCCGATGCAACCGCACAACTTGCCAGGGCCGAGCAATCCAACTTCAGCGAGCGAGAAAAGCTGATTCGCCTGATGGGCCTGTGGGGCCACCAGCTCAACTTCACATTGGCCGAGCGCCTGCCTGATTTGCCCAAAGCCGCCACACAAATGAACGATGTGGAAGCGCAAGCCTTACGGTCGCGCTTGGATATTCGGTCTGCTGTTTCAGAATCAACTTACGTCGCAGATCAAATGGGTTTCAAGACGGTGATGGGTTTTTTCGATGGTTTGGGCTTAAGCCTTGCCAACAGCACGACGTTTAACAACCATGAGCTGAGCCAGGAAACACGCCGCGGCTTTGAGATTGAACTGCCCCTGCCGATTTTTGACTGGGGCGGCGCAAGGAACGCACGCTCGAAGGCGATGTACCTGCAATCGGCTGCCCGCGTGCGTGAAGTGGCCGTGAAGGCGCGTTCCGAAGCCCGCGAGGCCTACCACGGTTACCGCACCGCCTATGACCTCGCCACCCATTACCGCGATGAGGTGGTGCCGCTTCGCAAGTTCATCAACGACGAGCTGGTGCTGCGCTACAACGGCATGCTCGCCAGCGTGTGGGATGTGCTGGCTGATACGCGTTCTCAGGTCATGAGCATCAACAGTGCCATTGAAGCCCAGCGTGACTTCTGGCTGGCTGAGGCGGATTTGCAAACCACCCTGACGGGCACTTCAGCAGGCGGCTTGACCGTCATGCGAGCCAGCGCCGGTGGTATGGGTGCCGCCGCCGCCGCACATTGAAACAACAAGGAAAAACAATGGACAGAAGAAACTTTTTTGATAACGTTTTGAGTAAAGCTGCATTGACTGCGGTCGCAGTGGCCAGCGTCAGCAAAGTGGCGATGGCAGCCCTGCCCGAGCCGGCCATGATGATGAAGCCCGACACCGCACCGCCGCTGATTCCGCAGTCTGGCAGACCGTACAACCCGGTCGTCACCCTCAACGGCTGGACCCTACCCTGGCGCATGAACAACAACGTCAAAGAATTCCACCTGGTGGCCGAACCCGTGATTCGCGAAATCGCGCCCGGTATGAAGGCCACGCTGTGGGGCTACAACGGTCAAAGCCCCGGCCCGACGATTGAAGTGGTTGAGGGTGACCGGGTGCGATTGTTTGTCACCAACAAGCTGCCGGAACACACCACCATTCATTGGCATGGGCAACGCTTGCCCAATGGCATGGACGGTGTGGGCGGCTTGAACCAAAAGCAGATTCCTGTGGGCAAAACCTTTGTCTACGAGTTCATCGCCCGGCGCCCCGGCACCTTTATGTACCACCCGCACGCGGACGAGATGGTGCAGATGGCCATGGGCATGATGGGTTTTTGGGTGACGCATCCCAAACAGAAGCACCCTTTGATCGATGAAGTCAATCGCGACTTCTGCTTCCTGCTCAATTCCTATGACATCGACCCCGGCAGCACCACGCCCAAGCCCAACACCATGCTGGATCAAAATCTTTGGACATGGAACAGCCGCGCATTTCCGGGCATTGATTCGCTCAACGTGCGCTTGAACGACAAGGTGCGCATACGCATGGGTAACCTGACGATGACCAACCACCCGATTCACTTGCATGGCCATGAGTTTTTGGTGACCGGCACTGATGGTGGCCCCACGCCCAAAAGCACCCGCTGGTATGAGGTAACCACTGACATCGCCGTGGGCCAAATGCGACAAATTGAGTTTTTGGCGGATGAAGAGGGGGACTGGGCTTTCCACTGCCACAAAAGCCACCACACCATGAACCCGATGGGCCACAGCGTGCCCAACATGATCGGCGTGGACCATCGCGGCCTGATCAAAAAAATCCAGAAGTTGGTGCCTGACTACATGGTCATGGGTGAACGCGGCATGGCCGACATGGGCGAGATGGAAATGCAGATCCCCGAGCAGACTTTGCCGATGATGACCGGCACCGGCCCCTACGGCCCTGTGGAGATGGGTGGCATGTTCACCACGGTAAAGGTGCGCAAAGATCAAAAAGCGGGCGACTACAAAGACGCAGGGTGGTTCAAACAGCAGCCCGGAACCCAGGCCTTTGAGTGGACAGGAACTTTGCCCGAGCCAGCCCGGTTTCAGGCCGAAGTTGCCAACAACGGGCTGGTTACCGGACTGCACAACCCCGAGACGGGTGCTGCGATGACGAAACCTGTTGAGCTCAATGTGCGCAAGCCCAGTGGCGGGCACAGCAACCATTGAATGAAATTCTTGAAAGGCCAACGATGAAAAAATTAACTCACACCCTGGTGGCGATGATGATCGCCACCAGCAGCTTGACCGCCCTTGCCCATGGCGATGTGCATGCCAAGAAAACTGAAGCGGTCAAAAAGGAACAAAAAGACTGGGGTATTGCGGGCGATGCCAAGATGGTGAAACGCACCATTGAGATCAGCATGCTCGACACCATGCGTTTCAGCCCCGAAAAAATCGAGGCCAAGCAAGGTGAAACCATTAAATTTGTGATCAAAAACACGGGGCAGGTGGTACATGAGTTTGTGATCGGCACCAAAAGGGAAAATGATGAGCATGCCGCACTGATGGTCAAGTTCCCGAAAATGGAGCACTCAGAGCCCTACATGGCCCATGTGAGCCCCGGGAAAACCGGGGAAATCATCTGGACTTTCAACAAGCCCGGTGACTTTGACTTCGCCTGCCTGATTGCGGGCCATTACCAGGCGGGCATGACTGGAAAAATCAAGGTTGTTGCAACAGGTAAAAGTGATGGGAACAACAATCACAAACACTAGTCGCCTACCCAAGCATGTCATCCACAACGGCAATCCAAGCGTTCATCAATCCTATTCTTGAAAGGAATAACACCATGAAATTCTTCACCACCTCTCTCGTTTCCGTAGCCATTATTTCCGCCGGTTTTAGTTTCAGCGCATTGGCGCAGACTGCAACCCCGAATGTGCCACCAGGGTCTGCCACAGATGCCACGGCCGCAAAGAAAATGGACACCAAAGACATGGCCGAAGCCGAAGTGCGAAAGGTAGACAAAGATTCCAAGAAGATCACGCTCAAGCACGGCCCCATCAAAAATCTGGAAATGCCGGGCATGACCATGGTGTTTCAAGTGCGAGACGCTGCGCTTCTAGACAAGCTCGCTCTTCTTGCTCCCGGTGACAAAATCATGTTCACCGCCGAGCAACAGCAGGGTGCATTTGTGGTCACGTGGGCAGAAAAGGCGGCCCCAAAATGACTGGCCTGATTCCGTGCCTCTATGCGGCCTTTTTGATCGGTGCAAGCACGGCAATCGCCGCAGTCATCGGATTTTGGGCAGGCCGCATGCGGGAGCAACTGGCTTTGCTCGAAATACTCCGGCCTGAAACTTGATTAGTTTCGATGCGCTTGATATGGATCAATACCTACGATGCTTGGCGCCGCTACATTCATTTTCAGGGTAAGTAGTGTCCCGCCTTTCAATACATTGCGGAGCATCTCGTGGCATATTTTCAAATCAAGGCACTTGCCCCTGTTGCCAACACCATCTAACACGAGGTATCTGATGAACACTGCTAAACCGGCCATGCCCTCACCGCCAATGACAACTTATGGATTTGGTGACGTTTTGCCCGCTATGGACTTCGCGCAGGCAATCACCCAGGTAACCGAGGCGCTCAAAGCCGAGGGCTTCGGCGTGCTCACCGACATTGATGTCCAGGCCACGATGAAGACCAAGCTCGGCATTGACGGTCTTCCCTACAGAATTTTGGGGGCCTGCAACCCCCCACTGGCACATCGCGCACTGACGGCCGAGCCGGACATAGGCCTGCTGTTGCCCTGCAATGTGGTCGTGCGCGAAAACGAGAATAAGGAGATAGTGGTCAGCTTCATGGACCCGGTGGCAGTTTTGACGTTCACCAACAACTCAGAAGTCGCCGCAGTTGCCAATGAAGTGCGCCAGCGGCTCGAACGGGTTCGTAGCGCTGTTGGGAAATCAGGGGGAGCGACATGATGAACGGTGGCATGTGGGGCGGCGGCTGGATGGGAGGCTACGGCGGCATGTGGATGCCAGTCCTGGTTTTAGTCATGGTTGTCGCCTTGGTGGTTTGGATCGTCAAGCGAGGTGGAAAGTGATCTAACCCAGAACAGTACCGCATGCGGATTAAGCCTCACGGTTCGCCCGCATTAAACCCATTGTCAGGAAAAATTTTATGTTAACAAGAAGACAGGTGTTCCAGCTCACGGGTGCTGCGGCTGTGGTGGGAGTTGGTGGTACAGCCTGTATGGATTCTGGCTCGCGTCACTCCGCTGCCATGGTCAACAAACCGTTCAGCCCCTATCCCTTTGACCCAGTTACGCCTGAAAACTTTAAGCAAAAGCTGTTCATCCCAGTGGCCAGCGGGCCGTTTGGTGTGCTCGATGTTGCGGGCCCGCTGAAGATACGCGCCACGGCAGCCAGCTTCCCCCTGTTACCCGCAAAGGAATCGCCATTCTTGCTGTACCAGACCGAGCAC
>JANOTE010000151.1:0-5275 GCA_031416195.1 Rhodoferax sp. | reverse complement strand
CTGCTCATCGCTGCGCACAAACAGGTTCAGGCGGCCATCGATCACATCGAGCAGCAGGCGCTCGTAGGCACCCACGCGCTCGGAGCCAAAGCGTTTGTCAAAGTCCAGGTCAAGCTGCACCGGGGACAGTGTTTGGGAATTGCGGCGGTTGTCCTGGCCCTGCGCCAGTAGGTGCAGTTCCAGCCCATCCTTGGGCTGGAGATTGATCACCAGTGAATTGGATGCCCCGATTTGGGAGTTGAAAATGGCATGCGGCGTTGGGCGGAAATTGACCACAATGCGCGCATCACGCCCAGCCAGACGCTTGCCGGTGCGCAGGTAGAACGGCACACCGGCCCAGCGCCAGTTCGAGATCTCGGTGCGCAGCGCGACAAAGGTTTCGGTGTTGCTGTGCGGGTCTACGCCGACCTCTTCGCGATAGGCTGGCACGGCGGCCCCGCCCACCGCGCCCGCTGCATATTGACCACGAATGACATCCTGCACCAGCGACTCTTTCGTCCACGGTTTAAGCGAGCGCAGCACCTTGAGCTTTTCGTCGCGAATCGCATCGGCGTGCGAATTGATGGGCGGCTCCATGCCAATCGCGCACAGCAATTGCAGCGCGTGGTTTTGCACCATATCGCGCAGTGCGCCGGTGGTTTCATAAAACGCGCCACGCTTCTCTACGCCCAGTTCTTCGGCGATGGTGATCTGGATGTTGGCGATGTGCTCACGGCGCCACAGCGGCTCAAACAGGGCATTGCCAAAGCGCAGCGCAAACAGGTTTTGTACGGCGGGCTTGCCCAGGTAATGGTCGATGCGGAAAATCTGCCGCTCGCTGAAGATGGCGCGCACGGTCTGATTGATGGCGCAGTTGGAAGCCAAATCGTGCCCCAGCGGTTTTTCCAGCACCACGCGGGTGTTAGGCATGTTGAGGTGCGCAGCCGCCAGTTGCTCGCACACGGTGGTGAACAGGGCGGGCGCGGTGGCGACATACATCACTACCGTGTCGGCGCTGCGTTCATGGAGCAAAGCGGCCAGCGCCGCGTAGTCGTCGGGCTTGGACAACTCCATGCGAATGAACTGCAGCAGGGCGGCAAAGCGGGTGAATTCTTCAGCAGATGGGCGCTTGGCCAATTCAACCTCGTTGAACCGGGCCTGTATTCGGGCGCGGTATTGGTCGGCGCTTAAATCTTCACGGCCCACGCCAATGATTCGCCCGCCCGCAGGCAGTGTGCCGTGGCGAAAGGCCTGGAACAAGGCAGGCATCAATTTGCGCCAGGCCAGATCGCCGGTGCCGCCAAAAAGTACAAGGTCAAAACTCATGAATTGCTCGGTGTATTGAAGTGTTCTGGAAAAATCTGAAACCGCAATGTAACTTAGTTTCACGATTTTAGAGGTTATTGGTAACTTATTGGGCTCCAGGCTGGTTGGTGTTGTGGTGGCATTCCCAGATAATGGCTGCATGAATCAACTCGATGCGCTCAAACAATTTACCACTGTCGTCGCGGATACAGGCGACTTCAAACAGCTCGGTGTCTTTAAACCGACGGATGCCACCACAAACCCGTCGCTGATCCTTAAAGCGGTGCAAAAGCCCGACTACGCGCCGCTGCTGCGCGACACGGTCGCCAAGTTCAAAGGCCGCGCGCTGGATGAGGTGATGGATCGCCTGCTGGTGCGTTTTGGCTGCGAAATTTTCCAGATCATCCCGGGGCGCGTCTCCACCGAGATTGATGCACGCCTAAGTTTCGACACCGATGCCACCTTCACGCGGGGCGAGCGCATCATTGACCTGTACCAAGCCGAAGGTATTCACATTGACCGGGTGCTGATCAAAGTCGCCGCCACATGGGAAGGCATTCAGGCCGCAGAGAAGCTGGAGAAGCGCGGCATTCACACCAACCTCACGCTGCTGTTTTCCTTCTGCCAGGCGTTGGCGTGCGGGCAGGCCAAGGTGCAGTTGATTTCTCCGTTTGTAGGGCGCATTTACGACTGGTACAAAAAGTCCGCAGGTGCCGCGTGGGTGGAAGCGGACAACGCTGGCGCGAACGACCCTGGCGTGAAGTCGGTATACCAAATCTACAACCATTACAAACACTTCGGCATCGCCACAGAAGTGATGGGTGCGAGCTTTCGCAACGTAGGCCAAATCACCGCGCTGGCGGGTTGCGATTTGCTGACCATCAGCCCCGATTTGCTGGCGGCGCTTGCCGCAACCGACGCGCCATTGATCAAGGCGCTGGATGCGAAAGCAGCGCTGACGCTCGATTTGCCCGCCGTAAATTTCGACGAAGCGCAGTTCCGGTTTGCACTGAATGAAGACGCGATGGCGACCGAAAAGCTGGCCGAGGGCATTCGCGCGTTCTGTGCGGATGCGATCAAGCTCGAAAAATTGATGTTGGCCGCATGACGCGCTTGCGATGTGACGGTGCTCCTGCGTGGGGGCAGTTGAAGGCACGCTTCAAGAGCAGCGGCAAAGACTTTGACGCGCGCAAGGCGTTCGCTGCTGATGTAACCCGATTTGCTTCTTTCAGCCAACAGGCACCGCACGTATTTGCCGATCTGTCAAAGAACCTGATTGACGGTGACACCGAAAAGTTGTTGCTCGACCTGGCCCGGCAAACTGGCGTTGAGGCGCACCGTGATGCGATGTTTGCCGGGGAGGCGATCAACACCACCGAACAGCGCGCGGTGATGCATTGGCTGTTACGCGCGCCACTTGCCACCCGAGACATGGCCGCTGAATCCGCGCAAGTGCACGCCACGCTGGGTGCGATGTTGACCTACGCCGACAAGGTTCGCTCAGACGATGCCATTACCGACATCGTCAACATCGGAATCGGCGGCTCAGACCTGGGGCCGCAAATGGCCGTCCTGGCGCTGGACGAGTTTGCGGTACCCACCAAGCGCTTTCACTTTGTCTCCAACGTAGACGGCCACGAACTCGCCGCGCTTCTCAGGCGCGTCAAACCGCAGAGCACGCTCTTCTTGATCGCCAGCAAAACTTTCACCACCATCGAGACCATGACCAATGCCCAGTCGGCCAAGGCGTGGTTTAAAGCGAAAGGTGGCTCTGATATCGCTCGGCATTTCGCCGCGCTCACTACTAATGTGGCAGCAGCGAATGCTTTTGGGATCAGCACCACCTTTGGTTTTTGGGATTGGGTGGGCGGGCGCTATTCGGTTTGGTCGGCCATCGGCTTGCCGCTGGCGATTGCGATTGGCGCGAACGGCTTCAGGGAGTTTTTGGCAGGTGCGCATGCCATGGACGAGCACTTCCGCACCGCGCCGCTTGAACAGAATCTGCCCGTTCGCTTAGCACTGATCGACATCTGGTACCGCAATATTCATGGTTTCACTAGCCGCAGCATCGCGCCCTACCATAGCGCTTTGCGCCGCCTGCCCGCCTATTTGCAGCAGTTGGAGATGGAAAGCAATGGCAAACGCGTGGATATGCACGGCGAGGCGCTGCCCTTTGCGACCTCACCCGTGCTGTGGGGAGAGCCGGGCACGAATGGCCAGCACGCGTATTTTCAGATGCTGCACCAGGGCACGGACGTGGTTCCGGTCGAATTCGTGGCCGTTAAGAAACCTATGCACGATCTGCCCGGCCATCACGATTTGCTGCTGGCCAATGTTGTGGCGCAGGCTCAGGCGCTGATGTTGGGCAAATCGGACATGGGGGGCCACAAGAACTTCCCCGGTAACCGACCCAGCACTTTTTTACTGCTGGACGAGTTGACACCCACGTCCTTGGGGGCGCTGATCGCCTTGCAGGAACACCGTGTGTTTGTCAGCGGCGCGCTATGGGGCATCAACAGCTTTGACCAATGGGGCGTGGAGCTGGGCAAAGTTCTGGCGAAGGATGTGGAATCGCGCATGCAGCGGGACGACGTGTCGGGATTGGACAGTTCCACCGCAGGTTTGCTCCATCGCCTTCGCGCCAACCCGTTGGGAGGCAGAAACTGATTCGTGGGAATCGCAAGCTGGGGTTGGATTCTTCATGCTACTTCTATTGGAATTCAACTCGAAACTGGCGATCATTGCAAGGTAACCCCAGCAAGATTGAAGGGCGAACGTGTCCGATAGTTCGTCTAAGGGCTGACGGAATTTACTTCGCCTAGCGGCTTCGTTCGACACGCGGGCGCGACCGACAGCCCTCGCACATGGTGGCGTGCGATCAGCTCGGCGACAAATCCGGATGCCTTGGCCTCCTCCACAAAGTGCTGCAAGAAAGCCGCGCCCGCTGCGTTCGCCTTTCCCGTGCCTACCGCCTGCTGCACGGCGGTGAACTGCCCATCTAAAATGCGCGCGCCTGGCAGCTTTCCAACAGCGCCCAACAGCCCCGGTCTGAGACCAGCCAACGCCTCCAGCTTCTCGTTGACGAATAGATCGAATGCCGCGTCCCCGCCATCCGCGCGCACGAGTTGTGCATGCTTGATGTTGCGTGCCAGCCAAAGGTCATAGGCGCTGCGCGCCATCACCGCCACCCGCACCCCCGGACGATCAACCTCATCGAGCGTCTGTATTGCCGAACCGGCTGGCACCAGGTAGGTCGCCTCGATCTCGACATAGGCGGCGCTGAACGTGATCTTTTCCGCCCGCGCTGGCTCGGCGCCGATCAGCCCGATATCCCAGACGTTGCTCCCCGCCGCGTCCGCCAGTTCGCCCGGTGTCTTGAACGGCACGAGCTTTAGCTTCACGCCCAGGCGATCAGCGATGGCCCGCGCCATGTCCGGTGCGACCCCCTCGGGCTCGCCAGAGGGACTTTTTCCGGTCACCAGCAAAAAATTGCTGAGGTTGATTCCTGCGCGCAGGGTTCCTGTCGGGGCAAGTTCTTTGACGATCTCTTGAGTGAATTCCTGGGTCATATTCGATGGGTCTTTCTTATCGATGGGTTTTTTTTCTTGACGCGATGCGCGTTGTCAGTGTAGGTTGACAAATAGCTCAGATGCCAATGCGTTTGAGCAATTAAATTAACCTAGGAGTTAATTATTCAGTAAAATTCACGAATTTCTTCAAAATTCAGATATAAAAGGCCTGTAGCTCCCGCATATATTCCTTAATAAGCTATATTTATTATAGCAATTTTGGATGTTCTACTGAAAAAAAACCGTAGTTCGATTCGCAGCATACGGTTACAGTGGGACAACGATTTAACTTGAGCTTCAATCTCAGCAATTTCCAAATCGTAGCGAAAGAGACATCAATGAACGAACTTCAGATGCACTGCATCTTCCACAGGCAACAGGAGATGCAGAAATGAAAGGAATCGTGTTTACCGGAGACCGTC
>JANOTE010000150.1:0-3056 GCA_031416195.1 Rhodoferax sp. | reverse complement strand
GTCACGGGCCAGCAGCATTGAACCAAGCATCATGCTGCGTGTTGGAAAGGTGGTGTCCCAGGCGTTGCCGTGCAGCCAATGGTAAAGGCCCACCTTCGCGTAGGCCGCTGCATCTGGTTGCAACACATATCCCCAGGCGCCGCGGTAATCAACGACCTGGGTATCGTCAAGCCACAGTTTGAAGAAGGGCGCTTGCGTTGTATCTTGGCTCAGCTTGGCCTGAATGACGGCGGTGAACCACCGGCGGGTCGGCAGCGCCACTCGGGTGGTCGAGACCACAGACGTGGTGGCCTGGCTCGGGGTTTGGTGCGGGTTGTGCCGCAACTCAACCCGAAGTTCATTGCCGCGCACCACCAACGCTAAAAACGGGTTAAGCACAATTTTTCGAGGGTCCTGAATGTGCATTTGCTCAATAATCAATTCGTCGTTTGCGCCGCGCCAGTCGTCGACCCACATCGAGACACTGAGCCAAAACGTTTGGTTCACCGGCAATGCCGACCCAGGCATCGGATAAGCCATCACTTCGCAGCGCGGGGATGCTCCGGCGGCCAAAACATCGGTTGCGCCCAGTTCAACCCGAAACACCGGGTTGGCAGCCGAGCCTGCAGTGCCGAAACGCTGCACTTTTTGGGCACTGTTGGTTGTTTCAACCTGTTGGGCAAGTGCGGGCACGTCAGCCAGCGTGGCGTTGGCACCCTGGCATTGCAAGCCAATGTTGCGGTGCGGAAACAGGTACTTGGGCGAGGCAAAAGCAATGATGTTCGAGGCGGCAACGGAATTGAAGAGATCTGCAGGCAGGCCATTGGTCGCCGGCTGTGCAAGATCAACCCAATCCGCTAGGCTTGCCGCGCTATTCGGGTTGACCGCTAGTGCGACGGCCGCTGTAGGAGAAACGAGGAGTGGTTGCCGTGCGCCGAGCGCTCCTGCCACCGGGTGTACTGCCGACGTCGGCGCTACCGCCTCACCCGATGCTGCCGTCGATGTCGATGTCGATGTCGCTGGCGCAGGAACTGGGGGTTCGGTCTGTTGAACTGATGCCAAAACCACTGGTGATTCGGTCCATTCAGCCGATGCTGCGGTCAGCACAATGCCTGCGGCCGCCACGTACTGCACATCCTTCGTTGTGCCGTAGCTTGGTGTTGCGATGCTGTTCGTTGTGTTGGTTGGTTGCGCATCAAGCTCAGTGCCGCCCCCGCCACAGCCGGTTGAGAGGGCGCTTGCCGCCAGGGCGCAGGCCGTGATGTAGCTTCTTACATTCCGGATGTTGTGCGGCGGCATTAGATGAGCGCAGTTGGTTGGCGGGCGGGTCTGCAGCCATTTCGACGCCGCGCCGCTGCCCTTGAGACGAGTTGGCGTCCATTTTGGAAACCGAATGAAACACAAGGCGGGTGTTCCTGGTTGACGGACCCATCTGCCGGGGTGCCGCAGGCAGTTCGTAGGGGCCACTGGCATTGGCACGCATCCAGTAACAAAACCTTACACATGCGAACTACACGACAGCCTTCCGGTTCCGAAATTCCCCATAGATTCGTGCGCCTCGCGACTGAGCGACGGCTTGTCCTTTTGTCCTTAGCCAGACCTCAACAAATTTCGATGAACAAACTGATCCCCGCAGCCTTGTTGTTTCTAGTGCAGGCTCCGCTTGCCATGGCGGCCACGTATTACGTCGATGCCGGCAGAGGCAATGACGCGTGGTCCGGGCGGCTTGCAGACCCTGCGCTTGCCTCAACGGCGGACGGTCCATGGCAGAGCTTGGCGAGGGTGGCCCGGACAGCGTTGGTGGCGGGTGACACCATCGCCATGCGCTGCGGTTCAGTCTGGAACGAGACGCTGAAGATTTCGGCATCAGGCACCGCGGCCTTGCCAATCTCTGTGCGCCCCTACCCGTCGCCTTGTATCGGTGCAGGCCCCACGGTGGATGGGTTCTCACGCACCAGCCCAACGGCACAGTGGTCACGCCAAGGTGCAAACCTGTATCGTTTGCAACTGCCGTTCAACTTGCTTTCAAACGGACATTTCGAGCAGGGGTTGGCACCTTGGCGCGTCTGGTCACCGGTGGGTGATGCCCAACTGGTGGTGACGACAGCGTGTGGCCCGGCCGGCACGGCGTGCCTGCAGATGAAGAGCGGCAGCGGCAATGAACCCACCGTGGTGTATGGCAGCACCTTCCCAATCATTGGCAGTGGCTCATATCGGTTGCGCTTCGACTTCAAGGCCGCCACTGGCACGCCTTTGCGTGCCTATGTCCGGCGATCGGTGGCCCCCTACGATGCGGTGGGCGTCAGCGCCACGGTCACTGGCAATGGTGCGTGGCAGTCGATTTCGATGCCGTTCACAGGCCTGCGACAGTTGGAAAGTGCGCGACTGGACTTCGAGCTCGCGCAGGGTGGCACAAGTGCCAGCGTGGACAACCTGGCGGTTGAACGGCAGGTGGTCGACCCTTTCTCAGCGATGCTGGGCCCGACGCCGCTCTTGTCGGCCCACCATCCGAATCGCGGCTACAGCGCAATTGAGCCAACCTCGCCGTTCTTGCGGGCTGCTACTGATGCCGATGTGGTGCCCACCGCGCTGGGCGGCACGGGCAGTTCTTACGTACCGACCGGTAGCGACTTCGCACTACCGGCAGGCGCGGTCCTTCAGATCGGAACCACTATTCGGATTCGGACCAACGCCTGGCTCATCGACGAGCGAAAGTTGGTCGGCGTCTCAGGCAATCGCCTCTTGCTTGACCGTCCGACCACCTACCCGTTGAAGGCAGGTTGGGGCTACTACCTTGTTGGTGCGGCCTGGATGGTTGACGAGGGTGGCGAGTGGCGTTACGACGCGCCGTCATCGTCCGTGCTTGTTCGTACGGCCACCGATGCGGCACCGCAGGTGCCACTGGCACTGGCCACGCTGGATACCTGTGTCGATGTGGCGGGATCTCAGCATGTGATTGTTGAGGGACTGGCGCTTTCCGGTTGCCGAACCGCGGTGCGAGCCACCGCCACCAATGCGGTAGTGCTGCGCAATTTGCGCATGTTGGACATCGCCAGCAACGGTGTTTTTGCACCGGG
>JANOTE010000149.1:0-13196 GCA_031416195.1 Rhodoferax sp. | reverse complement strand
CACAACACGGCAAATACCGGAAAGATCACCGCCTGCGCAGACCCGAGGGCTGCGGCGATGATGGCCAGGCCCATTGGCCGCTTCAAGCCGTGCCTGTCCACAAAGCGCCCGGCGGGCAGCGACAGAAACACCTGGGTGATGGCAAACAGTGCCAGCAACACGCCCACGGCCGCCGGACTGTAGCCGTCGCGCAAAGCCAGCAGCGGTGCCGCCATGCGCAGGCCCGACATGCTGGCATGCAGGCAGATGTGCCCGGCGATCAGGCGCGCGAGGGCGCGGCGGGAGTTGCGGGGGACTGGGCCTGAGGACACTCGCCCTAGCCTTCGTCCGGCTCTTTGTCAGTGGGTAACAAAACCTGTGCATGCGCATCAGGCAGCGCTTCAACCTGTCGCAGCGTTCTGTCCATGGCGCGTTTGCGAATGTCGCCATCGGTCAGCGTCTTGAGCACGGTTTCAGTCTGTGTGCGTGCCCTGTCGAGCATGCCGCCAAATTTGCCAAATTCGGTCTTGATAGCTCCCAGCACCTGCCAGACTTCGCTGGAGCGCTTCTCCAAGGCGAGCGTTCTGAAACCCATCTGGAACGAGCTCATGATGGCCAGCAAGGTCGTCGGCCCGGCCAATGTGATTCGATGCTCGCGCTGCAAAGCCTCCATCAAACCGGGGCGGCGCAGCACTTCGGCGTACAGGCCCTCGGTCGGCAAAAACAAGATCGCAAAGTCGGTCGTGTACGGTGGCTCCACGTATTTTTCGACCATGGATTTGGCTTCGAGCCGAATGCGCTGCTCCAGCGCCTTGCCCGCCGCTTCGGCCCCGGCCACGTCTGCACGGCCTTGGGCATCGAGCAGCCGCTCGTAGTCTTCGTTGGGAAACTTCGCGTCGATCGGCAACCACAGCGGCTCGCCACTTTCAGAGCGACCGGGCAGCTTGATGGCAAAGTCCACCACGTTCTTGCTATTGGGGCGGGTGGCAATTTGCACGGCGTATTGATCGGGCACAAACACCTGCTCCAGCAACGCGGCCAACTGCGCTTCGCCAAAAATGCCACGCGTTTTGACATTGGTCAGCAGGTGCTTCAGATCACCCACGCCTGCCGCCAGCGTTTGCATTTCGCCCAGGCCTTTGTGGACTTGTTCCAGCCTGTCGGCGACCTGCTTGAAGCTCTCGCCCAGGCGTGCTTGCAAGGTGGTCTGCAGTTTTTCGTCGACCGTGGCGCGCATCTCGTCCAGCTTGGCGGCGTTGGTGGCTTGAAGCTGCGCGAGCTGCTTCTCCAGCGTTTCGCGCACTTCGTTCATGCGCCGGGCATTGGACTCGCTCAAACTGGAGAGCTGATGCGTGAGCGTGTCTGACAGTGTCTTTTGCAACAGGCTGAGCTGCTGGCCAAACGCGTCAATCTGCGTGTTTTGCGTGCGGGTGGCTTCAGCGCTTTGCGCGACCACCGTTTGCTGGAAGGTGGCAAAAGACTGCACCAACTCTTGGCGACTACCGCGTGATGATTCACTGATTTCACGGCGCAGTTCGCGCTCTACTTTGTCGTTGCTAGATTGCAGAAAACCCTGCAATGCCATGTTGGTTTGCTCGGCCTGTTTTGCTGGGGTGTCATCAGGTTTGCGAAGGGCCAGCCACATCAACATCAGCGCATTGACCATCGCCAGCGCCACGATCAGCCACAGCGCAAACTCATTCACAGGAGGGTTCTTTCACCCATTCACGCAAACGCGTTCTCATACGCACGTCCGGCAAGGCGTGCCTTGGCGGCTTGGTACTCACATTTCAGCCGCGCGACGTAGTCGGCGGTGGATAGCACTTTATCAATCACGCCAATGCCCTGGCCGCAACCCCAGATGTCTTTCCAGGCCTTGGTCTTGTCGCCGCCAAAGTTCATCTTGCTCGGGTCGCTCACCGCCAGGTTGTCGGGGTCCATGCCGGCGTTGCGAATGCTTGGCGCGAGGTAATTGCCGTGTACGCCGGTGAACAGGTTGCTGTAGACGATGTCGTCCGAGTTGCTATCCACTATCGCCTGCTTGTAGGCATCTGAAGCGCGCGCTTCTTCGGTGGCGATGAAGGCGGAGCCGATGTAGCCAAAGTCGGCACCGCAAGCTTGCGCAGCCAGCACGGAATCTCCGGTAGAAATGGCACCCGAGAGCGCAATCGGACCATCAAACCATTCGCGAATCTCCTGCACCAGCGCAAACGGGCTCTTCACGCCCGCGTGGCCGCCCGCGCCTGCGGCCACGGCGATCAGGCCATCAGCGCCCTTTTCAATCGCTTTCCTGGCGTGCTTGTTATTGATGATGTCATGCAGCACGACGCCGCCATAGCTGTGCGCCGCCGCATTGATGTCCTCACGCGCGCCCAGGCTGGTGATGATGATCGGCACTTTGTACTTCATGCACATCTCCATGTCGTGTTGCAAGCGATCATTGCTTTTGTGTACGATCTGGTTGATGGCGAAAGGCGCAGCGGGCTTGTCAGGATTCACCTTGTTGTAGGCAGCCAGCGTTTCGGTGATCTCAATCAGCCATTCTTCCAACTGCTCAGCCGGGCGGGCGTTCAGCGCGGGCATAGAGCCTACCACGCCCGCGATGCACTGGGCGATTACGAGTTTGGGGGTGCTGATGATGAACAGGGGGGCGCCGATAATGGGCAGGGGAAGGTTGTTCAGTGGCGCAGGCAGTTTGGACATGAATGAGGTCAGCAAATAGGGGGAGAAGAAAAATTTGATGTGCCCTGATGGCTTAGAACGCTTCCAGCGCCATCGCGGTCACGCTGTCAGCGCCTTCGACAATGCTGTCGCGGATGCCCGGCCCTTTGCTCAGCAGATGGTCGGCATAGAAGCGCGCGGTGATGATTTTGGCCTTCATGAACTCAACATCGGTGCCCGCCTTGAGTTCCTCTTGCGCCACCAACAGCGAGCGCGCCAATTGCCAGCCCGCCATCAGATTGCCCGCCAGCATCAGGTAAGGCACGCTGCCGGCGAACACGGCGTTGGGAGATGCCTTGGTGTTACCTGAAACGAAGTTCACAACATCCAAAAATGCTTCACGGGCTGCTTTGAGCCGCTTGGCCACCACGACTGCATCCGCACTGCCGTTCTTCAACAGCTCACTTTCAGTTTTCTCGATCTGCACTGCAATAGCCTTGGGCGTTTGCCCGCCATCACGAGAGGTTTTGCGGCCTACCAGGTCGTTGGCTTGGATGGCCGTGGTGCCTTCATAAATTGTCAAAATCTTCGCATCGCGGTAGTACTGCGCAGCACCGGTTTCTTCGATGAAGCCCATGCCACCATGCACCTGAACGCCCAGTGAAGTCACTTCCAGACTCATCTCGGTGCTATAGCCTTTGACCAACGGCACCAGGTACTCATAAAACGCGGCATTCTGTTTGCGCACATCCGCGTCAGTGTGATGATGGGCCGCATCGTAGGCCGCAGCCGCCACCGCAGCCATCGCGCGGCAACCTTCGGTGTAGGCGCGCATGGTCATCAGCATGCGGCGAACATCCGGGTGGTGGATGATAGGCGCACTGGTGCTCATCGAACCATCGACCGGACGGCTCTGAACACGGTCACGCGCGAAACTGGCGGCTTTTTGGTACGCCCGCTCGGCTATCGCAATGCCCTGCACGCCTACGGCGTAACGTGCGGCGTTCATCATGATGAACATGTATTCGAGGCCGCGATTTTCCTCGCCAACGATGTAACCCACGGCACCTCCATGGTCGCCATACTGCAGCACGGCGGTAGGCGATGCCTTGATGCCCATCTTGTGCTCGATGCTCACGCAATGAACGTCGTTTCGCTTGCCCAATGCCCCGTCTTTACCCACCATGAATTTCGGCACGACGAACAGGCTGATTCCCTTCACGCCCTCGGGCGCGCCCACCACGCGCGCCAGCACGAGATGGACGATGTTCTCGGCCATGTCATGCTCACCGTAGGTGATGTAAATCTTGGTGCCAAAAACTTTGTAGGTTCCGTCAGGCTGCGGCTCCGCGCGGCTGCGTACCATGGCCAAGTCCGAGCCCGCTTGCGGCTCGGTCAAATTCATGGTGCCGGTCCATTTGCCACTCACCAGATTCTCCAGATAGGTGGCTTTCAACTCCTCAGAGCCCGCTGTCAGCAGTGCTTCAATCGCGCCGTCGCTTAACAGCGGGCACAGCGCAAAGCTCATGTTGGCGCTGTTGACCATCTCGATGCACGCCGCGCCAATCGTTTTGGGCAGCGCTTGTCCGCCGTATTGCGCCGGGTGCTGCAAGCCCTGCCAGCCGCCGTCTGCAAAGGCTTTGAAAGCCGCCTTGAACCCAGGCGTGGTGGTGACGACACCGTCTTTCCAGCTAGACGGGTTTTTGTCGCCTTCCCAGTTAAGTGGACTCAAAACACCTTCGTTGAACTTGGCGGCCTCCTCAAGCACCGCCTGTGCCGTCTCCAAACCCGCATCCTCAAAACCCGGCAGCGCCGCGATTTGATCGATTCTGGCGATGTGCTGAATGTTGAACAGCATGTCTTTGAGCGGGGCTTTGTAGGTCATGAAAGTCTCTTACGGTATCGGTAGAAATACGCTTACAAAGCAGCCACCAGCTCAGGCACGGCCACAAACAAATCTGCCTCCAGCCCGTAATCAGCCACGCTGAAAATTGGCGCTTCGGCATCTTTGTTGATGGCCACGATCACCTTGCTGTCCTTCATGCCGGCCAAATGCTGGATGGCACCGCTTATGCCGCAGGCGATGTAGAGCTGCGGTGCCACGATCTTGCCGGTTTGGCCGACTTGCCAATCGTTGGGCGCGTAGCCCGCGTCCACGGCCGCGCGCGACGCGCCCATGGCGGCGCCTAGTTTGTCGGCCAGCGGTGTCATGATTTCCATGAATTTTTCGTTCGAACCCAAGGCACGACCGCCGGACACGATGACCTTGGCAGCCGTCAGCTCGGGGCGGTCGTTGCGCGCAATTTCGCTGCCCTTAAACGTGGCCTTGGCACTTGCAGCGACTGCCGCGACTACCTCGACTGCTGCAGTGCCACCGCTTGACGCGGCCGGGTCAAAACCCGTTGTGCGCACGGTGATGACCTTGGTCGCATCCGCGCTTTGCACGGTGGCGATGGCGTTGCCCGCATAAATGGGGCGCTCGAACGTGTCGGGGCTATCGACTTTGGACACGTCTGACAACTGCCCCACGTCGAGCTTCGCGGCGACACGCGGGGCGATGTTTTTGCCGGATGCGGTGGCTGGGAACAGGATGTGGCTGTAACTCGCAGCCACAGCCAACACCTGAGCAGCAACATTCTCCGCCAAGCCGTGGGCAAAGCCTTCGCCCTCTGCGTGGAGCACCTTGCTCACGCCCGTGATTTTGGCCGCCGCCGCTGCCGCAGCGCCTGCGTTGTGGCCAGCCACCAGCACATGCACGTCGCCACCGCAGGCCAGTGCGGCGGTCACGGTGTTGAAGGTCGCGCCCTTGATGGACGCGTTGTCGTGTTCAGCGATTACCAGAGAAGTCATTTAAATCACCTTCGCTTCGTTTTTGAGTTTGTCAACCAGGGCGGCCACATCAGCCACTTTCACGCCTGCGCTGCGCTTGGGCGGTTCGCTGACTTTGAGCGTCTTGATACGCGAAGTTACGTCCACGCCCAAGTCTTCAGGCTTATACACATCCATCTGCTTCTTTTTGGCCTTCATGATGTTGGGCAGCGTGACATAACGCGGCTCGTTCAGGCGCAGGTCGGTGGTGATCACCGCAGGCAGGGCGATGATGAGCGTCTCGGAGCCGCCATCGACCTCACGCGTCACGCTGGCCATGTTGTCAGCGATTTCAACCTTGCTGGCAAAGGTGGCCTGTGGCATGTCGCACAGGGCGGCAAGCATCTGGCCGGTCTGGTTGCAATCGTCGTCAATCGCCTGCTTGCCCAGAATGACCAGTCCGGGCTGCTCTTTTTCTACGAGCGCTTTGAGCAATTTGGCCACCGCCAATGGCTGCAATTCCACAGTAGTTTCGACCAAGATGGCGCGGTCTGCGCCAATCGCCATCGCCGTGCGCAACGTCTCCGCGCACTGCGCAACACCACACGATACGGCGATCACCTCGGTCACCACGCCCTTCTCTTTGAGGCGCATCGCCTCTTCGACGGCGATTTCGTCAAACGGGTTCATGCTCATTTTGACGTTGGCGATGTCCACACCCGTGTTGTCCGATTTGACACGGACTTTCACGTTGTAGTCCACCACACGTTTGACAGCGACCAGCACTTTCATGGGCTTACTCCAGAGTTTGAAATGGGGGATGGGTCAAATCGGCAGAAAATGCCATGTTGACCGTAACGCAATGATTCTATTCCGCAGCTCAGTGATGGCGGCTTGTGCGACCGATTACACCTGAGAATCGATAAAATAGAACGATCGTGCTTTTTTATTATATCAAAGGGTGCCGCTTTGGGGGCACTGATCCAACTGAGAGCACGTTCAGGTATGCAGGACTACCGCGTGGGGTGATTATTTGAGTTGCAGTTGGACGGAGCCAGACACCGTCACCGTCACTACTGCTTTGCCGGCCTCAACCGGCACCGGCGCATCGCTCATGGAAGCTTTCGCCTCCATCGCCATTGTGCGCGGGCGTGGCACATAGCCTTGCTCGCCCGTGTTGACGGCGATTTCTCTGAGCGTGTAGGTGGCAAATCCAAAACTTTTGGCGATATCAGCGGCCCGCGCCTTGAAGCGCTCAATCGCCTGATTCTGTGCGTCGCCTTCAACTTTCAGCCGTTGCTCGCGGCTTAAGCCAAACGACACCTGGCCCATCGTTAGCGTCTGAATTTTGCCGACGGTGGCGCTGATTCGCGCAAAATCGCGACCTTCCAGAACCAGCTCTGTCGTTCCCTGCCAGGCGGTAATCTTGCCGTCGCGCCCGTAGCGCGGGTACAGGCTGAAGTTGCCGGTTCGCACGTCAAGCTGACCAGGCTGCGCTGCCTTTTTGGCTTCCGTCAGGGCGCCGTCCAGCGCCGTCTTCAATTGATTCTGGATGGCGGTTGCATCCAGTCCCTCCCGTGTTGTGGACATGCTGATCGTGAGCATGTCTTGCTGCACCTCCACACTGCCATTGGCGGCCAGTTGAACCACGTTTTGCGCAGGCACAGGCACAGCAGGCTGCGCGAAGGCTGACACTGAGACCAAGACTGCTAAAAGCGTCGCGACACCGCGCACGATTGACGGGGCAACTTTCATGATGAAAAGAATGGAGGGGCCCTTGGGAGCGTTGATTTCAATTTTGCTGCCCGCCTTGCAGCTTCAGCCGTTGTTGGCGCAACAGCTCGCGCATGTCCTGCCGTTCCTTGGCATTGAGGTGATGCTCTGGCGAGGGTTCAGGTGTCGACATGTCAGCGACATTCGCCAGGCCTCCCTGCGTTCTCGCGTTTGAATTACCAGAGCCAGCGTTCAAATTTGAATTTTGAGGCATGAGCGCCATACGCAAATCCATGCCGCGCTTGGCACGGTGATCCGGCGCAGAGTCTGGTCGAAGGTTTTTCTTCTCAGGCATCCTGTGTGGATCGGTGGCCTGCGGTCGTGCCGCCTGACTTGCCTTCGCAGAAACGTGGGCAGGCTCAGGCGCTGCCTGCGCAAACGTCTGCACGCAGAACACTGCCAATGCTAAAAAGTAAAAACTGCTCTTCAAGGTTCTCATGGTCAACAGACAACGCGCTAAACACAACCCGAGCTTACATGCTTCAGCTTGAACGCATGAACCTGCCCGCAACATTTGTAACATAGTGTCAAACCTGCTGCGAAATCGTCCTTTTCTGAACTTTCACCCTGCAAAATCGGTCTTGTTACAAATTCAAATTCAGGCCTCAAACATGAACCAAGTTTCCAGCCGCGTTGACAAAGTTTTGGTCGTTGATGACGATGCCCGCATTCGCGACCTGCTTCGCCGGTATCTCGCGCAAGAAGGGTTTGAGGTTTTCCAGGCGGAAGACGGAAAAGCCCTCAACCGGATTTTGCTGCGCGAAAGCGTGGATCTAATAGTGCTGGACTTGATGATGCCTGGAGAGGACGGTCTGTCGATCTGTCGGCGCCTGCGCGCTGCCAACGATAAAACACCGATCATCATGCTGACCGCCAAAGGCGAAGATGTGGATCGCATCGTCGGGCTGGAGGTGGGTGCAGATGATTATTTGAGCAAGCCGTTCAACCCACGCGAGTTGCTGGCACGCATTCATGCGGTGTTGCGCCGCCGCCCCACGCTGGAGGCACCCGGCGCGCCATCCAGCGACAGCGAACTGGTTAACTTCGGCCCGTTTGCTTTCGATTTGAGCGCGCGCACCCTGCGCAAGGACAACAGCGAGTTGCCGCTGACGACTGGCGAGTTTGCGATGCTCAAAGCACTGGTGCGCCATCCACGGCAGCCCCTTTCACGCGAAAAACTGGCGCTGTTGGCGCGTGGGCGGGAGTTTGAGCCGTTCGACCGCAGTCTGGATGTGCAGGTTTCGCGCCTGCGCAAGTTGATTGAGCTTGACGCTGCAGCGCCCCGATATATCCAGACGGTTTGGGGCGTAGGTTACGTATTCGTCCCCGATGGTGCGGGTGAGCAGCGCTAAACCGCCCCTGGAAGACAGCGGCTTGATGCCGCTGGAGGGAATGCCTTCAGGCTCCGAATTACGCAGGCGTGCGGGATTGAGTCTTTTCTGGCGAACCTTCTTTTTGCTGGCCATCTTGCTGCTGGGTAGCCTTGCCGCCTGGTTGCAAACTTTGCGGGCGTTGGAACTGGAGCCTCGCGCTATCCAAACAGCGCAGCAAATTGCTTCCTTGGTGAATTTGAGTCGCGCAGCCTTGATTCACTCCGATGCCATCGCCCGCGTGTCTCTGATCAAGACCATGACCGAGCAGGAGGGCGTGCGAATTTTCCCGCGCGAGCCGACTGATCAGTTTGAGGTCTTCGAGACTGACACACTGAGCCGACGCATCGCGCTGGAGCTCAAATCCCGCCTGGGCACAGGCACGGTGGCGGCCAACAGCGTGAACAACGAAGACGGTTTGTGGATAGGCTTCACGATTGAAGATGACAGCTATTGGATGCTGACAGACAAGGCGCGGTTCAGTCCAGCGGGGGGCAAAACCTGGACGATCTGGCTGATCATTGCCGGCGTGCTGTCTTTGGCGGGTGCGGCATTGATTGCGCGGCTGATCAACAGCCCTTTGAAGCAGCTTTCGTTTGCAGCAAGCCGAGTTCGGGAGGGCGATTTGAGTGGGGGCAACCTGGATGAAGGTGCCTCCACCAGCGAAATTCGCGAGGTCAACATTGGCTTCAACCGTATGGCGCAGCGGCTGTCTAAAGTGGAGAACGACCGGGCCATCATGCTGGCTGGCATTTCGCACGATCTGCGCACGCCACTTGCTCGCCTGCGGCTGGAGACGGAAATGAGCGTGGCCGACCTGGAAGCACGCGCGCACATGGCCACTGACATTGAGCAGTTGGATGCCATCATCGACAAGTTTTTGGACTACGCGCGGCCCGACTCGGTGACGCTCAGCACGGTGAAGCTCAACGACGTGGTTGAGTCTTGCATTTATTCGGTTCGCGACCATGCCGATATGCGTATCCGGCTGGACTTAAGCCCCGGGCTCTTAGTCTTGGCCGATGAGGTTGAATTACGCCGTGTGATCGGCAACTTGATTGAAAACGCCCGCCGTTATGGTAAATCGGCAGGCTCGGGTATTGCCGTCGTCGATATAGCGGCCCGAGCGCGCGACCCCTGGGTGCTGATCAAACTACGCGACCATGGCCCAGGTGCTGACCCTGACGCACTGGCCAATTTGACCAAGCCCTTCTTTCGTGGCGACAGTGCCCGAACGGCGGCCAACGGGGCCGGGTTGGGCTTGTCCATCGTTGACAAAACCGTGCAGCGCATGGGGGGCAGCTTTTCTTTGGTGAACACCAAGTCGGGCGGCTTGGCGGCACACATCAAGCTGCAAAGAGCGATCAAAATGTAGTGGTCTAAGTTGGCCAAATCATTGCGACGGCCCGCGCCTCAATCGCCTGGCCTTGGCCCACTGGTCCCATTTTTTCAGCAGTTTTGGCTTTGATATTGATTTGAGAAACGTCCAGCCCCAGCGTGCGGGCAATCGCACTGCGCATGGCCTCGATGTGCGGCGCCAGGCGCGGCGCTTGCGCGATCACGGTGCTGTCAATGTTGCCAATCTCGAAGCCACTCGCCCGCACACGACGCGCCGCCTCAGCCAGCAGTTTGGATGAATCCGCGCCTTTGAATTGTTCATCCGTGTCCGGGAAGTGAGTTCCGATGTCACCCAGACCCGCCGCACCCAAGAGCGCATCGGTGATCGCATGCAAGAGCGCATCCGCATCCGAGTGCCCCAGCAACCCCGCATGAAACGGGATGGTCACGCCACCCAGAATCAGTGGGCGACCTGTGACCAGGGCATGAATGTCCCAACCCTCGCCAATTCTGGGTAGTTTGGCTTTCGCAGTTTGAACCGGGTCAGGGGTAGTCATAAAGTGGTGCCGATGGTTTCGTTGTTGTTGTCACGGAGTCTCGTACGCGAAGCACAGCGTCGGCCAACGCAAAGTCTTCGGGGTACGTGACTTTGAAGTTCTGCGCGCTGCCGGGCACCAGTTTAGGGCGCAAGCCCATCGCCTCCATCGCGCTGGATTCATCGGTCACCGAGGTGCCCACCGCACGCAGCGCCGCCTGCAACGCGCCGATGCGAAACATCTGCGGCGTCTGCGCCAGCCACTTGTCGCTGCGATCCACTGTGCCCGTCACCCGCGCCGAGGTTTCACTTTTCAACGTGTCAGCCAACCGGTGGGCCAACAGACCACCCACTTCGTCGCCCAGGCAAGCGTCGATCAAAGTGGTGATTTGAGCGGGCGTGATCAGGCAGCGCGCCGCATCATGCACCAACACCCAGTCGTCGGGAGCGCCGCCCAGCGTCAAAACGGCATTTAGACCATTAAAAACGCTTTCAGCTCTCGTAGAACCTCCACAAATAGCTACGTTTATAGTAGCGCTCCATCCAACTAAATTCAAATTGAAATCGTCAAAGAAGCCGTCGCCCGGGGCGACAACGACCACGATGTTCTCGATACCCGGCGTGGCGGCAAACGCCGCCAGAGTGTGCAGCACCATGGCCTGGCCCGCGACCGGCTGATATTGCTTGGGGCAGACCGAGCCGGCTCGGCTGCCCGAACCGGCACACGGCACCAGCGCCCAAAGACGCGATTTGGCTGATGAGACGGCGGCTTGGGTGGGTATGTGATTGGTCATGCAGACGGTGTGATGGGGTCTATTCTAAAATCCACGGCTACGCTACTGCGATCGGCCGTCGTGGCTGCCCAGTGCTGACACCCCCACCCCATCCGGTGCGGGGTGTTTTCCTTTTGTGTTTTTGATCTGACCTCTGTTCATGGATTTACCCAAACTCAAGCCCGGCAATCGCTTCACGCTGCCGCGACCGCCAGGCTCGGCCGATGCACAGCTACTGGCCAAACTCAGTGAGCGCGAGAAGACCGGGCGCAAACAAGTCGCTATCGTTACAGCGGATGCGACCGATGCACAGCGCTTGATTGATGAGATGGCCTTTTTCGCGCCCGACTTGCGCTGCGTACTGTTCCCGGATTGGGAGACGTTGCCCTACGACACTTTCTCACCGCACCAGGATTTGATCAGTGAGCGCCTGGCCACGCTGTGGCGCCTACAGCAGCACGACAAAGAAACGGGGGCTGACGTGGTGATGATCCCGGCTACCACGGCGCTTTACCGCGTGGCACCACCCAGTTTTCTGGCAGGCTACACCTTCCAATTCAAGGTCAAGCAGAAGCTCGATGAGGCCAAGCTCAAGGCGCAACTCACGTTGGCGGGTTACAGCCACGTGACCCAGGTGGTCAGCCCTGGCGAATACGCCGTGCGCGGCGGCTTGATTGACCTGTTCCCCATGGGCAGCCTGGTGCCGTACCGGGT
The DNA here is from genome assembly GCA_031416195.1 of Rhodoferax sp. Classification (GTDB taxonomy): domain Bacteria; phylum Pseudomonadota; class Gammaproteobacteria; order Burkholderiales; family Burkholderiaceae_C; genus JANYCG01. The sequence continues at coordinate 1,245 of JANOTE010000149.1, read as the reverse complement.
GGACCTGTTTGATGACGAGATCGACAGCATCCGCACCTTCGACCCCGACAGCCAGCGCAGCCTTTACCCGGTACCCGAGGTTCGGCTGCTGCCAGGGCGAGAGTTCCCGATGGATGACGCGGCGCGTGCCAAGTTCAGAAGCCGCTGGCGCGAACTGCTGGAGGGCGACCCGACCAAAAGTCGCATCTACAAAGACATTGGCAACGGTGTCGCCACGGCGGGTATTGAATACTACCTGCCGCTGTTTTTTGACGAGACGGCAACCGTATTCGACTACTTGGGCAGTGGTGCGACGGTGGTGCTTCATGGTGACCTGGAAGGTGCGTTCCAGCGTTTTTGGCAAGACACCAAAGACCGTTATCGCCTGGTGCAGACCGACCCCGAGCGGCCTGCTTTACCGCCGGAATCGCTGTTTTTGGGCGTTGAGCAGTTTTATGCGCGCGCCAATCAGTACGCCCAGCTGGCCATCAAACCGCCGAGTGAAGCGGCAAGCTCCCAGGGTGAATCTCCTTTCGCCGAGTTTGAAGTCTTGCCGGTGCTGGCCGTTGAACGCGGCAGCGAAGATCCACTGGTCCGCCTGAAAACGCACGCCCGCAACACGCAACATCGTGTTCTGGTGCTGGCGGAAAGTGATGGTCGGCGCGCCAGCTTGCTCGATTTTCTGCACGCCTCCAACCTCAGCCCACCCGCGTTTGAATCGCTGGTCGACTTTCAGGGTAGCGACGAAAAATTTGGCATCGCCACCTCAATGCTGAATACCGGGTTCGCCTGGATCGAGGAAGGAATCGACTTCGTCACCGAGACCGAGCTGTTCGCCGCTGGCCCCACCACGCGAAGACGTAAAAAGCAGGAGCAAGTGAGTGACGTTGAGGCACTGATCAAAGACCTGAGCGAGCTCAATGTGGGCGACCCTGTGGTTCACTCCTCCCACGGCATTGGCCGCTACAAGGGCTTGGTCAATCTGGATTTGGGTAACAAGCTGGCGAATGGCGAGCCTGAGATTCAGGAATTCCTGCACCTGGAATATGCCGACCAAGCCACGCTTTACGTGCCGGTCAGCCAGTTGCAGTTGATCAGCCGCTATACCGGGGTGAGCGCGGACGAGGCGCCGCTGCACCGCCTGGGCAGCGGCCAGTGGGAAAAAGCCAAGCGCAAAGCCGCTGAGCAAATTCGTGATTCTGCCGCCGAGCTTTTGAACATCTACGCGCGCCGGGCTGTGCGCGAGGGCCACGCCTTCCGCTACTC
>JANOTE010000148.1:0-2832 GCA_031416195.1 Rhodoferax sp. | reverse complement strand
CACTGGTTTTGGTTGCGTTGCTGGCTTTCGACCAGCCGCCTGCGGTTTTCAACGCAAAACGGCAACCGTGTGAATTCGGGCTTTTCGCATTCGTTGAAGATGCACATCGGGCGGGTTAGGAAGCTGGCTTCCGCACAAGCGGTCTGCGGGCTGGCGCGCGCGGGTGGTGCCGGCGCACGGGCGGGCGCGCTGGTCGATGCCGATTCAATGCGCGGGTTGTTGTTGGTTTGCGCAGTGCTCTCGGGCGGGGTGATGGTGGCACCAGCCTGACTGGCAATGGCGCCAGAGCTGGGCAATTTGGCAGCCAGTGCGGCGCGTCTGGCAGCGGATTGTGCAGCGGCTTGTGCGACAGAAGCAGCGGACAACGGCGCGCTGGCAACTGCGACAGGGGCCGAGGCCGCAGTGGCAGGAGGCAATGCCGCAGTGGCCGCCTGCGATTCCGCAATCGCCTTGGGCAAGGCCTTTGAATCCGCAGCCGGTGCCGCAGTGGCGGAGGCAGTCGCTGCAGGACTGGGCGATGCCGGGAGGATCATTTCAGACCCCGGCCCGGTTTCGGGCACCGGCACCGGCAAAGTCCGCGATGCCATCGTGCCGCTGGGGCGGTTGGAGCCCATGAAGGAGCCATCGCCTGATCCAGCGAGCCACAAGCCCAAACCGATAAGACCCACGCACACCACACCTGCAAACAACCAGCGATTCGGCTTGGATGTGGCCACCCTGAGGGCTGTTGATTCTTCTGGCGGATTTGAAAACTCTGGGGCGGGCGCTTGCGTCGCTGGAAGCTCTACCCGATCACGCGAATGCGCCATGCTGGGGTATGGCATGAGAATGGTGCGGTCAGGCTCGAAATGGGTGTCTGGTGCGGGCGTTTGCTTTGGCCCCTGCGCCACGCTCGGGAGCGCCATGAGGATGGTGCGGTCAGGCTCAAAGCTGGTGTCCAGCGTGGGCGTCATGTCGGCGGTTTGGGTGCGCGCCTTCTGAGGCTCGGTGGTGGCAGATTCGGGGGATAAATCCGCTGGCGACACTGGTGTCAACGGTGAGAACACGGAGAACCCTTCAGCCCAGGCAAAGTGTTGGATGTCTTCGGGTGGCTGCAGATTCATCTCATCACGAAAGGCCTGCACGCTTTGCGGCCGGTTTTGTGGCTGGATCGCCATGGCATGTTCGACCGTGGCGACGAACTCGTCTGAGTAGGTTTGGCCAAAGTGGTTTTCAACCGTTTTGGCCACACTGGTGAAAGTCGGCATCCGGTCGCGCAGCACACGAAAGGTGGCGGGCAGCGGTGGCTCATTGCACAGGCAGCCGTGCACGACGGCGGCTACGGAATAAAGGTCTGTCCACGGACCCTGACGCATGTCCCCAGCGCCGGCGTACTGCTCGATGGGCGCGTAATTCACCTTCAATATCGCGGTATGGCGGTGGCTGGTCTCGCTGATGGTGCGCCGCGCCGCCCCCAAATCGAGCAGCACCGGCGGGCCAAGCTCTTGCAGGAAGATGTTGTCGGGCGATACATCGCGGTGCACGATGTTGTTCTCGTGGAGATATTCAAGCGCGCCCAAGATCGCCCACAACACGGTGCGCAGCCACTCTTCACTGGGTGGTCGATGCAGCAGCAGGCGTGCCTGGCGCAGCGTGACACCCCGGTACAGCGGCATCGACATGTAGGCCGTGTTGTTGGCCTCCCAAAAGCGGTAGACCTTGACCAGGGACGGATGGTCAAACTGCGCCAGCAGGCGGGCCTCTGACACAAACGAGCGCAGCCCGGTGATCAGCGTTTGCTGGTCGGTCGACGAGCGGGTGGCCATGGTGAGGCCCTGCGAGCGCCCGGCCATGGCCGCGGGCATGTATTCTTTGATGGCCACCGTGCGGTGCAGCGAGTGGTCGTAAGCGCGGTAGACCATGCCAAAACCGCCCACACCGAGCAGGCTCAGAACCTCAAACTCACCCAGCTTGGTGCCCACGGGCAACGCGTCCGCATGCGCCAGCAGAGGTTCTGCCTTGGCGATGGCCGCACTGGCGATCTCGGTAGCGCTGTGGCCCGCTGCCGGATCACGCGCTCTGGCGGGCGGCCCTGCGGGCGGCTGAGCGGAGTTGGAATCAATCATCAAAGCAAATTTTTACACGAATTGTGTTGATGCGTATCAAATTTGCGTGAATCTGGGGGGTAAAGAACGATTAAGCGGGAATAGTGGGGAAATCTCACACATTGCGTACACGCCTGATGGATTCGCTGCTTAAGGCCGTTGCGGGCTGCATGGATGCGGCTGTTGGTTAATATAGCGGTATGTTCAGTTACCGTCATGCCTTTCACGCGGGCAACCATGCCGATGTGCTCAAGCACACCGCCTTGATTGCCATTCTCAAGCACATGACGGAGAAAGAGGCGGCGCTGACCGTTCTGGACACCCACGCCGGGGCCGGTTTGTACCGCTTGGATGGCGACTACTCGGCGACCAGTGGCGAGGCGGCAAACGGGATTTTGCGCTTGCTGGTTGAGCCCAAAACCGTGGTGCCGAACGTTGCACCGAAGGCCGCCAAGGTCAAGGCCGCAGTGGCAGCGCCCGAAGCACTCGCGCCAGCCTTGCAAGACTACCTGGACTTGATCGCCACTTTCAACGCAGGGAAAGACAATTTCAAGATCTACCCCGGCTCGCCCTTCATCATTCAGCACTTCCTCAAAGGGCGTGACAAGCTCAAGGCCTTTGAGTTGCACCCCACCGACTCCAAAACCCTGAGCGCCAACATCGCCCAGCTTGAGGCGGGCCGCCAGGTGGCGGTGCTGCGGGAGGACGGTTTTGAAGGTATCAAGAAATTCTTGCCGCCCCCGGTCAA
>JANOTE010000147.1:0-3343 GCA_031416195.1 Rhodoferax sp. | reverse complement strand
CCTGTAAGCGCCGGTGTCATAGTGGATCCGCAAGCGTTGGCTACTGCAATCAACTTCATATCCACAGACCCAGCGGATAAGGCCATAGTGCTCAAAGGTGCTGGCGGTAACGGTCGCACTGAAACGGGTATTTTGAATTTTAGGGTTGTGGACAAAAACGGAACGCCGGTCAAAGGCGTGGTAGTTGACTTTGTTGTGAACCCCAGTACTGATGTGGTGCTGAACATATCTCAAGGCAAGACAGACGCCGATGGTTCCGTCTTCACGTCGGTTTCGTCCAAGCTGGTAGCTACTTCAGTAGTGGTTAAGGCAACCGTAAGTGGTAAAACCATCACCACTCAATCTGATCAGCTAAAGGTGACCACAGGTTTGGGCGTAGCACGCGGCTTTGAAATACTTCCGCTGATCTATAACCTAGATGGCGCTTTGTCTGGTGATTCGACGCCAATAACGGCGCGACTGGTCGATGTCAACAGCAATCCTGTAGCGGATGGCGTGCCGGTCGTAATGGTCGCTACAGGTGGCAAGATTGGCAGCTCTGCGGCGGGCGGATGCAATACTGTAAATGGTGCTTGTACGGTAACATTTGAAGTTCAAAATCCGCGCCCCCCGTCGGGCATTGTGGACATCTCCGGATCTGCCAAAGTAGGAGAAACAACAACTTTGCTGTCACAGATCAAGGTTCACATGTCATCGGCACCTCTTGGGATTTTTGAACCCGCCGAAGGTGTTCCAGCGATACCGTTGATTGCTCCACGCCCAATCAGTTTGATCGACTGTAGCAAAGTCGGCAGGCCATTTATGGTTGCAAACGCGTTGGGCTATTCTGTCCCAAGCGGTTCTACTGTGTCTACGGAGAAGGATTCAACAGAATTAGGCGCGAGTGTGACAGGCACAGGAAATACAGTTTTGGATTCATCAACCTTTGCGCCGAGTTTTTTTAATCTTTCCATTGATCCTTCAGCAGCAACCAGTCCTCCTTGCGTTGAGGATGGAATAGACTTTGCCACTGGTGTGGTCGGAATTGTGGTTGAGGCCCCCAAGTCGAAACGCAAGAGCCGAACGCCGTTGGCCGTTACTTACCCTGCCGGTAAACTGGAGTTGATTGGTGATGGAACAGGCAGCGATCCGGTAGTAATAAAAATGGAAGCTTGCGCCTTTGAGAAAGTTCCTATGCAGGCGATTGCGTTACCCCGTACTTTGAGTTTGCCGGCAGGTTCGACATTTGTAGCAAGTACGTCCGAAACGTCGGCAAAAGTGGCGATAAGTACCGTCGACCCAGACAATCTGGATCCATCGCTTGCTAAAAACCTGTCGAACAGGTTGGCAGTGGCATCCAACGCGAGTGCTCGTCAGACTATTTGGCTGCTCCTCAAAGCGCCGACTGGCGGGGTAAGCCCGTGCGATGCCGCCACCCCCCGAGCCGAAGCCAGTTTTACAGTCTCCATCACCATTACTTCTACCAATGGACGCATCAACACTAAAACAATTACTGCGACCTATCCGAAAAAAGGTGCTTGATTTTTCATCTTTTTTCGGAGATTACGATTCGTTTTAGGAGCTCGTTTGGTGCTTTCCCTGGTTGGCCTCCCAGGCTCCGGTAAATCCACGGTCGGTCGCCAACTGGCCAGACGGCTCCAGCTCCCCTTCGTCGACTCCGATTACGCCATCGAAACGAAGTTAGGCTGCTCCATCCGCGAGTATTTCGAGCGTGAAGGCGAGGAGCGCTTTCGAGATGTCGAGGAGTCGGTGATTGACGAGTTGACCGAACACCATCAGGGCGTTTTGTCAACGGGCGGTGGCTCAGTGCTGCGGCGCAAAAGCCGTGAGAATCTGCGTCATAGGGGTCAAGTCGTCTACCTGAAATCGTCGCCAGAGGAGCTGTTCCGGCGCTTGCGGCACGATATGAACCGCCCCCTGCTTCAGGTGGCCGACCCGTTAAGCCGATTGCGTGATCTTTTTGCCGTGCGCGACCCGCTCTACCGTGAAACGGCGCACTTCATTCTGGAAACCGGTCGGCCATCGGTTGCAACGCTGGTCAACATGATCGTCATGCAGTTGGAGTTGTCGGGATCACATCCGGCCTCCTGAAGCTGTCACGTGCCGCTAAACTGGCTGCCTCATGAACACATCCACCTCCTATCAGCGCGTCGAAATAGACTTCGCCGAACGCAGCTACAGTATCGTTATTGGTGAATCGTTGCTTGACGCTCCAGCCAGCTATTCCGATCTACCCAGTGCATCGACTGCCCTGATCGTCACCAACGTCACCGTCGCCCCCTTTTATGCGGCGCGCTTGCAGGCGGCAATCGCGCACAACTACAAAAAAGTGTACGTTCTGTGCCTGCCCGATGGCGAGGCGCACAAAACCTGGCAGACCCTCAATTTGATCTTTGATACCTTGCTTACCCACGAATGTGATCGCAAGACGGTACTGTTTGCGCTGGGGGGGGGCGTCGTAGGGGACATGACCGGCTTTGCGGCAGCCAGCTACATGCGGGGAGTGCCGTTTGTGCAGATCCCTACCACCTTGCTGGCGCAGGTGGACTCCGCTGTTGGCGGGAAGACGGCCATCAATCACGCTTTGGGCAAGAACATGATTGGTGCTTTCTACCAGCCCGTCAAAGTGATTTGCGATTTGGACACGCTCAAAACCCTGCCACAACGTGAGCTCAGTGCGGGGCTGGCTGAAGTCATCAAGTACGGGCCGATCGCGGACATGCGCTTTTTTGACTGGCTTGAAAAAAATATGGATGCATTGTTGGCGCGTGACGCTCAATCGTTGGCATATGCCGTCAAGCGCAGTTGTGAGATTAAAGCCTGGGTGGTTGCTCAGGATGAGCGTGAAACCGGTTTACGCGCCATCCTGAACTTTGGTCATACCTTTGGCCATGCTATTGAGACTGGTTTGGGCTACGGAAATTGGTTGCACGGAGAGGCCGTGGGATGCGGCATGGTGATAGCAGCACAGCTTTCTCTTGAACTCGGTCTGGTCAGTAACACGCTGGTGGATCGGCTCACGGCGCTGATTCGGCGCGCTGGACTTCCGGTGCGCGGGCCGCATCTGACTAATGTTCAGGATGACTCGTCAACCGACAATGCAAATGTCTATCTTCGCCTGATGCGCCTGGACAAAAAGAGTGATGCGGGAAACATCAAGTTCATCGTGATCAACGATGCGGGTCTGGCTACCCTGCAAGGCGCGTCTGACTCACTGGTGCGCGAAGTGATTGATCGCTGCTGCGCAGGCGGCTAAATCGGTTTATGGCGGTACCAAGTCATTCTGTCCCTTGGGTGACCAGGTATGGGGTAAACCCCTCTGATCCTGCAAGCGTGTTCAGAG
>JANOTE010000146.1:0-6746 GCA_031416195.1 Rhodoferax sp. | reverse complement strand
ATGTTCCCAATGAAATCGGCAACGAACCGGGAACTGGGTGACTCATAGATTTCCTTGGGCGTTCCCACCTGCACCACCTTGCCGTGGCTCATGACGGCGATGCGCGATGCCATGGTCATCGCCTCTTCCTGGTCGTGCGTGACCATCACGCAGGTGACGCCAACCTCCTCGATGATGTTGACCAGCTCAAACTGGGTCTGCTCGCGCAGCTTGCGATCCAACGCGCCCAAGGGCTCGTCCAGCAGCAGAAGCTGGGGTCTTTTCGCAAGACTTCTGGCCAGTGCGACACGCTGCTGCTGCCCACCAGAGAGCTGATGCGGCTTTCGTTGGGCCAGCTCGCGCAGTTGCACCAAACCCAGCATCTCGTCCACACGGGCTCGCATGGGCGCTTTGGCCATGCCCTCGCGCTTTAGCCCAAACGCAATGTTGTCCCACACACTCAGGTGTGGGAACAGCGCGTAAGACTGAAACATCATGTTGATCGGGCGTCGGTAGGGCGGGAACGTCGCAATGTCCACGCCTCCCAGGAAGATCGTGCCAGAGCTGGCTTTCTCAAATCCTGCGAGCATGCGCAGCAGCGTCGACTTGCCGCAGCCCGAGCTGCCCAACAGCGCAAAGATCTCGCCTTTTTTAACGGCCAGCGACACCGCGTCTACCGCCACCACATCCCCGAACCGTTTGGTGAGTTGGCGAATTTGCAGAAAACTGTCGTCGCCCGGCAGAGCAGCACCCATGGATCTATTTGCCTTTTTTGAACAGCGTGAAGACGCTGCTCATGGACTCACGGCCTTCATTGGTGAAGCTTGATGGAGGCACCAGTTTCTTCAGGTTGTCAGCGTCCATGTAGATTGTTTTGTCACTTGCGATTTCTGGCTTCACATTCGCCACACTCGCCTTGTTGGCGGTTGCGTAGCTCAACTCATTGGTTAGTGACGCCGAAACTTCTGGCTTCAAAAAATAATTGATAAACGCCAGCGCATTGTTGGGATGCTTGGCATCCTTGGGGATGGCCAGGTTGTCAAAAAACGCCAACGCTCCAGTGGATGGCAGCAGCACATGGATATCGTTGCCATTCTTGTTCTCGATGGCCCGTGCGCGCGCAATGTTCATGTCGCCCGCCCAGCCCAGCGCAACGCAGGCCTTGCCGCCCGCCAGGTCATCAATCATGGTGCTGGAAAAAAGCCGCACGTGCGGTCGCACCTTGGCCAGCATTTCGCCTGCTGCCTTGTGGTCGACCGGGTCGCTTGAGTATGGGTTTTTGCCGAGGAAATGCATAGCCGGGGGAATCACCTCAGTCGGTGAATCCAAAAACGCGATGCCGCAAGACCTAAGCTTGGCCGTGTACGCGGGGTTGAAGACCAGTTCCCACGCGTTGTCCGGCAGCGGCATTGCACCCAGGGATTTTGTGACCATGGCCTTGTTGATGCCCACCGTGGTGTAGCTCCAGGCCCAGGGGATCAGGTAGGCATTGCCAGGGTCAACGACGCTAAGCTTGGCCATGATGTCAGCATCCAGGTTGACGTAGTTTGCGAGCTTGGCCTTGTCCAGCCTCATCAACAACCCGCCTTCAATCTGCGACTTCGCAAACACCGCGCCGGGCACCACCAGGTCATAACCGCTGCTGCCTGCAACCAGTTTGGCTTGCAGCGCTTCGTTGTTCTCAAACGTCTGGTAGTTGACCTTGATGCCAGACTCCTTCTCAAAATTGGCCACCATGTCTTTGGCAATGTAATCGGGCCAGTTGTAGATGTTGAGAATCTTCTCTTCGGTGTTGGCACTAGCTGGCAAAGGTGCAACCGTCGGGGTTGACATCACCACTGTCGCTGGAGCGGGCGCTGCCGGTGTCACCTGCTCCTCTTTTTTGCCACACGCCACTAACGCCAGGACTGACAACACGGTGATCCAAGAGTACATATTGATGGTGCTGATGCAAAACGCAGGAAACAAAAACACGGATTGTATGAAAATCTCCCCCCAAATCCAATCCAAGTCAATCCATGAAAGCAGGGAGTCAGCGCATTGAGTAAACCTCTGTCGAAAAGCGTGGCGTATTTTTGTCTCTCGCTCAGCATGGCCTTGGTCGGCTGCTATGTGGCGTTGTCCAAACCGCTGGTGCTTGTATTTCCAGTGCTGCTGCTGGCGTGGTTGCGCTTTGGCATTGGCGCGCTGGCCATGCTGCATTGGCTCGTCAAGCCGATGAACGAACCTCCCATGAGTTCGCAGACGCGATGCCTGGTGTTTCTGGAATCGCTGCTCGGCAACTTCCTGTTTTCTATTTGCATGCTCTATGGCGTGAGCATGACCAGCGCCACCTCTGCGGGGGTGATTCTGGCCGCCATCCCAGCCGTTGTGGCGGTGATGAGCTGGGCCTTCCTGCGTGAGCGCATCGCGCCACGTGTGTGGGCCGGCGTGGCTTGCGCGGTGACCGGAATCACCTTACTAACGCTCACTAAACAGGAGCACTATACGAATATTTTACGAGAGTCAGGGGGTGATAGTACTCATAACCAGGCGCTGTGGGGCGACTTTCTTTTGCTCGGTGCCGTGCTGTGCGAAGCGGCCTATGCCGTCATTGGCAAGAAGCTCACTGGCGCTCTGGGGCCCAAGCGCATTGCCGCACTCATCAACCTGTGGGGGTTTGCGTTGATGACACCGTTTGGACTCTACTTCGCACTTGATTTCAACTTTGCTGCCGTCGCTGGCGGCACATGGTGGCTGCTGATTTTCTACGCCCTTGCGGCCAGCGTCTGGACGGTTTGGCTGTGGATGACGGGCCTGAAGTCGGTATCCAGCGCGCAGGCGGGCGTGTTCACTGTGATGTTGCCGCTGTCTGCCGCACTGACTGGCGTACTGGTGTTGGGCGAATGTTTGAGTGGGCTTCAGGCGGTGGCGTTCGGCATCGCGATTTTGGGTGTTGTGCTGGCCACATTTCCCTTTGGAAAAACCCAAAAACTCAAAAAACTTGAAGCCTGACAGCCTGTTGAAACTGAGTCATGCCGCACTGGATGAGCTTGCGAGTTGCTTTTCAGAGGAGAAACGCCGGGTTTTCCCTCTGAAAAAAACAACATTTCCGAGTGAAAAAAGTGAATTTCCCCTATGAAACACGCTTTTTCTCCAGTAGCATCCGCAGTGCCGGTGGAGAAGCAGTTTTTCGCTGGTGATTAATCAACTTCTATAAGGACAATTCAATCATGGCAACTGCAAAAAAAGCTCCCGCGAAAAAAGCTGCACCCGCACAGAAAGCAGCACCCGCGAAAACCGTAGCCGCTAAACCAGCGGCCAAGGCTCCCGCAGCCAAGAAAGCTGCACCTGCGAAGAAAGCAGCCCCCGCCGCTAAACAGGCCGCTCCAGCCAAGACAGTTGCTGCAAAAAAGGCCCCCGCCAAAAAGCGGACCGTCAACGCAGCATTCATGAAGGCCTTGACACCCAGCGCCGCATTGGCCGCAGTTGTGGGCGCAAGCCCACTGCCGCGTACCGAAGTGGTCAGCAAGCTGTGGGTCTACATCAAGAAAAACAAACTACAAGATGCGGTCAACAAGCGCATGATCAACGCTGATGCAAAACTGAAGGAAATCTTCGGCAAGATGCAAGTCTCCATGTTCGAGATGGCTGGCTTGATTGGCAAGCACTTGAAGTAATCGAACGTCATTGAAAGCCCTTGTAAGGGTTTTTGCCACTGAAAAGACCGCATCCGTGCGGTCTTTTTTTTTGTTAAGGTTAGCGTCTTTCAGATTGAATCTCCCAACCCGCATGATTGCAACTCTCAACCGTTGGTTCGACAGTGATGTCGGCTACAGCTTTCGCTCCTCTCCAATCGCCATTGCCGCCGCAGTGATCGCCTTTTTGTGCTTTTTCTGCGCCATCTTTGCGGGCTGGGTATCGCCGCACAATCCGTTTGACTTGAAGACGCTGGAGCTCAGCGATGCGCGCCTGCCGCCGGCCTGGGAGGCAACCGGCACATCCAAGTACCTGCTGGGCACCGACGACCAGGGCCGAGATATTTTGTCAGCCCTGTTCTACGGCGCGCGCATTTCGCTGCTGGTGGGTGTAGCTTCGGTCATTCTGTCGATGTTGATTGGGGTGAGCATGGGGCTGCTGGCAGGCTTCAAGGGCGGCTGGGTGGATACGCTGCTGATGCGCCTGTGCGACGTGATGCTGTCGTTCCCCGCAATCCTGGTCGCCCTGTTGATTGCCGGTGTCGGCCGGGCCTTGTTCCCCAACGCGCAGGACACCGTGGCTTTTGGCGTGCTGATCATCGCCATCACGCTCACAGGCTGGGTGCAGTACGCGCGCACCGTGCGCGGCACCACCATGGTCGAGCGCAACAAAGAATATGTGCAGGCCGCGCGCGTGACAGGCGTTGCGCCGTTTCGCATCATGTGGCGCCATGTGCTACCCAACGTGATGGGCCCGGTGCTGGTGCTCTGCACCATTCAGGTTGGCACTGCCATCATCACGGAAGCCACCCTGTCGTTCTTGGGTGTGGGTGCGCCGCCCACCGCACCGTCTTTGGGCACCTTGATTCGGGTTGGCAATGACTATCTTTTCTCTGGCGAGTGGTGGATCACGCTGTTCCCGGGTTTGATGCTTATTTTGATAGCGCTGAGCGTCAATCTTCTGGGTGACTGGCTGCGTGATGCGCTAAACCCCCGGCTGCGCTGAAGCTGCACTGCATCCGCGCTGCGCCCTGGTTGACCCCTCAAAGTCAGGGGCTACGGGAAAGCCCTTTTGACAGCGGCGGCGCGAATATTGCATAGTACTTTTCTTCCTATTTTTTCATTGAAGGATTCCATGAATCTGAAAGTAACATCCATTTGTGCGGCAGCATTGGTCGCGTTGGCGGCAGCACCCGCCGTTCAAGCCAAGCCCTTTAAATGGTCCAGTGCCAGCGACATTCCCACGCTGGACATTCACTCACAGAACAACGCGCTGTCCAACGGCGTTCATGCTTCTATTTTCGATGCGCTGGTTTACTACGACAGCGTCACCTTCAAGCCGATGCCGCAGTTGGCGACGAGCTGGCGTGACATCTCACCGACGCAAGTGCGCTTCAACCTGCGCACCGGCGTGAAGTTCAGCGATGGCTCGGTGATGACCGCCGACGACGTGGTCTATTCGCTCAACCGTGCGATGGCGAAAACCTCTAACTTCCAGGTTTACACGCAAGGCATCGACAAAGTGGTGAAGGTCGATGCCAACACCATTGACCTGATGATGAAAGGCCCGAACCCGGTGTTGCTCAGCCAATTGACCGAACTGCGCATCATGAGCAAGGCCTGGGCTGAGAAAAACAACTCGGTCGAGCCCAAAGACATTCGCGCCAAAGACGAAACCTTTGCGCACCGCAATGCCATGGGCACCGGCCAGTTCACCGTGAAGGAATGGCTGCCCGACCAGAAGCTGACGCTGGTGAAAAATCCGAACCACTGGGGCAATGCGGGCAACCCATCGAATGTGACCGAGATCATCTACACGCCGATCAAGTCAGAGGCCACCCGCATTGCCGCTTTGCTGTCAGGCGAGGTGGATTTCGTCCTTGACCCCAGCCCGCAAGACTTGGCCCGGCTGCGCAGTACCAACGCGCTCAAAGTGATTGACGGCGTAGAAAACCGCACCATTTTCTTCGGTATGGATCAGTTCCGTGATGAGTTGCCGGGCTCCAACGTGAAAGGAAAAAACCCGCTGAAAGATGTCAAAGTTCGCATGGCGCTGTACCAGGCGATTGACATTGCCAGCATCAACCGGGTCACCATGCGCGGCTTGAGCCAGCCTACCGGCGCGCTGGTGGCACCGCAAGTCAATGGTTGGACGGAGAAGGTCAACCAGCGCCATCCTTTTGACGCTGAGGCTTCCAAGAAACTGCTGGCCGAAGCGGGCTATCCGCAAGGCTTTGAAGTCGATTTCGCCTGCCCGAACAACCGCTACATCAACGACGAAGAGATCTGCCAGGCCGTGACCGCGATGTGGGCTAAAGTGGGCGTCAAGGCCAAGCTGCGCACCTTGCCTCTGGTGACTTACTTCCCGATGATTCAGCGTTATGAAGCCAGCATCTACATGCTGGGCTGGGGCGTGCCGACCTTTGACGCGCTGTACAGCCTGCAGTCCCTCACCCGCAGCGTAGGCACCGGTGGCGACGGCAACTACAACGTGGGCCGCTACGCCAACCAGCGCATGGACTACATCGTAGACCGCGTGAAATCGGAGACAGACCTCAGCGTTCGCACCCGTTTGCTGACCGAAGCGCTGCAATTGCAAAATGACACCGTGTCGCACATTCCGCTGCACAACCAGATCATCCCCTGGGCGCTGAAGAAAAACGTGGACGTGGTGCACCGCGCAGACAACCGGATCGACTGGCGTCTGGTGAAGGTTAACTGATGGATTTGTCATTGCGGGCGTGACCCGCAATCCATAAGCCGTGACCCTGTTTCCTGCCGGCACCGCAGCGGGCAAGGATTCCGGATCGAGTCCGGGACGATAATTCTGAAAAGGCCTTTTCAGGCCTTTTCAGACTTTTTCAGTCTTCTCGAGCGCCCGGTCCGCATAGCGGCCAAACCGCCACGCTGTGCCGTCCGCGGTGATGCGCCGCCAGGTGCTGCGCTTGTCATACGGGCTCATGGCGGGCCAGTTTTGTACTTCTTCAAAGGTGCGGCCGCAGCCCTTGCACATTTCGTCGCCCTGGCTGGTGGAGCAAATCGCAATGCACGGCGCGTCAACCGTGGTGTCGTACCAGGCTTGCCAGGCGG
>JANOTE010000145.1:0-1754 GCA_031416195.1 Rhodoferax sp. | reverse complement strand
AAGTGGCGGCCCGTCTGGCCGCCGACGAGACCATGCACTACACCGTTTTGACCAACGCGCTGGGCCGCCCCTTGCCCGCAGGCGCTTTGTCGTTTGGTGCCTGATGAGTCTTGACCGGCCCAGCCGCAGTGGTGCGACGCGTAAGCCCGGCGTGGCGCTGCTGACGGCGAGTGGTCTGCTGCTTGCGCTGACGCTGCCAGCCTGCGCACAGACTGGGTCTGCGGCAAATGGGCAGGTCATTTTCGAGTCACGCTGTGTGGCCTGCCACAGCCTGGACGCCAACCGGGTTGGCCCGGCATTGGGGACGGTGTTTGGACGGGTCGCCGGCAAGGCGCCAGGCTTTGACTACTCCACAGCGCTGGCTTCGGCCAGCCATGTGTGGCGCTACGAAAAGTTGCTCGCCTGGCTGGAGAACCCGGAGTTTGTGGTGCCTGGCCAAAGCATGGGCTACCGCGTCGAGTTGCCCAGTGACCGGCTGGATGTGGTGGCGTATCTGGCGTCACTTTCAACGAAGGATGTCGCGCGATGAGAGAGTTCATGCCCCTTCGAATTTCAAGTTGAATTTCAAATTTTTTTCGTTAATCAAGGAGTACCCGATCATGAAAATTCGTAGCACTTTAGCGCTTGTCACCGTTGCCACCTTGTCTGCCTGCGCCACACAAGGCGGCTCAATGATGGAGCCGTTTTCACAAGCCAGTCTGCCCGACAACGTCAGGGTTCCTGCGGGCCACACCGTTGCCATGGAAACCAGGGCCGCGGGTGACATCACCTACCAGTGCCGTGTCAAAAAGGACTTGGCAGGCCAGTTTGAATGGGTGTTTGCCGGACCCGATGCCGGCCTCAAAGACCGCAGCGGCAAACGCGTGGGCAAGTATTACGGCCCACCCGCTACCTGGGAGAGTCTGGACGGCTCCAGGGTTACTGGTGCGCAAGTGGCGGTGGCACCCCTGGGCGCGGGCAGCATTCCTTTGCAACTGGTCAAGGCCAATCCGGCCATGGGCATGGGCGCCATGCAAGGCGTGAGCTACATCCAGCGCGTGAACACGCAAGGCGGCGTGGCCCCGGTATCGGCTTGCGGCGCCTCCACGCTGGATCAAAAGCAGATCGTGAAGTACACGGCGGATTATATTTTCTGGCGTGCTGTGTGATTTCGAATCCATTTCAAAACCGGCTGCGTACTACTAAAGCAGCAGCCGCTGTAACCCAACCCGGAGATCAATCATGAAAATCAAATTTACTCAATTGGCCAAGGCTTGCATCTTGCTGGTCACGGCCAGCAGTGCCATGGCGTCTAGCCACCGCGAGGCACCCTTCATCACGACCAGCCCCAAAGTCGACGGCACCGATTTCTACATGTTCCGAAGCTATGAAGGCATCGCGGCCAACGGTTCTGGCGGGCGTTCAGATTACGTGACCTTGCTGGCAAATTACCAGCCGCTACAGACTCCTTACGGTGGCCCCAATTATTTTCAGCTCGACCCCAATGCCTTGTACGAAATCCACATCGACAACAACGGCGACGCCAGGGAGGACATCACCTTCCAGTTTCGCTTCAAGAATGCGCTCAAATCCATCCCCTTGACCATTGGTTCGGCCAGCGTCGCCATTCCGCTGATCCAGGCGGGCGCGGTCAGTAACTTGAACGACGCCAATTTGAACGTGAATGAAACCTACACCGTCAACGTCATGCGCGGCGACCGGCGCAAAGGCTCGGGTGGTGCTGTCACCAAAACCGGTGGCAGCGCTACCTTTGA
>JANOTE010000144.1:0-1739 GCA_031416195.1 Rhodoferax sp. | reverse complement strand
GATGGCATGCGGGATCACGCTTGCGCAGCACTACGCGGCCGAGATGCTGCGCTTGAAGGCCGAGGGCATTGAGAGCGCTCAGGCGGCTGCGCAGGCGGTGGCCGCAGTCGAGCGACTTGGCAAGGAACTGGAGGCCGTGGCGGTTTGCCAACGCCAGTTGGCAGCGGCTGAACTGGCCGTGCAAAGCGCAGAAGCCGACTTGAGCAACGCGCGCAGCCGCTTGACCGAGCTGCGCCGCAACCATGTCGAGCGGCTGTTTGCCGCCAATGTCAGTTTGCGGGTTCGGCTCGGGTCAATGTCCTATGCTGCGGGCGCCGCAGAAAAACTTCGAGGCATATTGAAGCTGCCTGTCGACAGGCAGTGGAGTAGCGTATGGGCTGATGGAGATGGCAACGCTCAACCCAGCGGCATCCTATGGGATGCCACTCGCAATGATGATGCCTGCCCGGTGGCTGATCGTCTGTTGAGCATGAAGCACGCGCTGGAGTCGGGCAGCAAGACCGTGCTGGCGACCAACTTGCACGGCAAGCTGCTCAGCCGGTTGAATGAGTTGCCGGCGGAAGCTTTTGACGAGTTGGCGGGCTGGTTTCCGGACGACGAGGTGCTGCTGGACTACCGCCCTACCTCAGACCGGCCGTTTCAAAGCATGGCACGCGCGTCTGCTGGTCAGCGCGCTGCGGCCATGCTGTCGTTTCTGCTGGCCGACGGTGACGATCCCCTGGTGCTTGACCAACCTGAGGACGACCTCGACAACGCTCTGGTTACGGCATTGGTGGTGTCCCAACTCCGACACAACAAGTCTCGGCGCCAGGTGATCGTGGTCACGCACAACGCCAACATCGTGGTCAATGGAGATGCCGACCTGATTGTCTGCATGCAGTTTGCAAGCGGGCAAATCGCTGACCCCCTTTGTGGCGGGCTGCAGGAGACCGAAGTCCGGCAGCGGATCTGCGATGTGATGGAGGGCGGGCGGGCGGCGTTCCAGCAGCGCTACCGACGCATTCTGAAAGACCTGGACCGAATGAGCGACGGGCAGCGATGAGCAATAGATCGATGCAGGAATGGCTGCAACGCATCAGTTTGGGTGAAGACTCGACGCTGGAGTTGAAGCGGGTGGTACTGCGTGCGCCAGCCAAGATCTCCGACCCGCATCCTGATGGTTTGGCCGATGAATTGGCTGCCATGGCCAATGCCAATGGTGGTGAGCTGTTGCTGGGCGTGGATGACAAATCGCGCGAAGTGCTGGGCATCGCCATCGACCAGCTCGACACCGTTGAAAAATGGATAGCGGACATTTGCCAAGACCGCATCAAACCGCCATTGGATGTGCAGACCGAGCACCTGCTGTTACCCGATGCCAATGGGGCATTGTTGCCTGTGGTGGTCGTGACGGTGCCGCGCAGCCTTTGGGTGCACAACAGCCCGGGTGGCTGCTTCAGGCGGGTTGCTCATGCCAAGCGTGAAATGGCGCCAGAGATGCTGGCGCGCTTGTTTCAGCAGCGCAGCCAGGTTCGCCTGATACGGTTTGAAGAGCAACCTGTGCCCGGCGCGCAGCCCGCTGATCTGGATCCTTTATTGGTGGGCGTCTTTGTGCGAGGTGGCGAGGGTGATCCCCATGCCCAACTCCGCCGCCTGCACTTGTTGGTCGATGACGGTGGTGTCGTGCGGCCCAGCGTGGCCGGTGTGTTGCTGTGCACGACCAAACCGGTGCGGTGGTTGCCTGCCGCCTATGTTCAAGC
>JANOTE010000143.1:0-4535 GCA_031416195.1 Rhodoferax sp. | reverse complement strand
TGCGCCATGGCTCGCCTGCACAGAAAAAGCTTTACCTGCCCAAGATTGCCTCAGGCGAGTTGCGCCTGCAATCCATGGCCGTGACCGAGCCGACCACAGGCACTGACACCACCCAGCTAAAAACGGTCGCCGTGCGGCGCGGTGATCGCTATGTGGTTAACGGCCAAAAGGTGTGGATATCTCGCATCCAACATTCTGACTTGATGATTTTGCTGGCGCGCACGACACCCTTGGCTGAGGTGAAAAAGAAATCCGAAGGCATGTCGATCTTTATCGTCAACCTGAAGGAAGCCATGCCGGAACATGGCGGGCGCGGCATGACGGTGCGGCCCATCGCCAACATGGTGAACCACGAAACCAATGAGGTGTTTTTTGACAATCTTGAAATCCCCGCAGAAAACCTGATTGGGGAGGAGGGCCAGGGCTTCAAGTACATCCTGGATGGCCTGAATGCCGAGCGCACATTGATCGCGGCCGAGTGCATTGGCGACGGCTATTGGTTCGTTGACAAGGCGCGTCGGTATGCCTCAGAGCGCGTGGTGTTCAACCGCCCGATTGGGCAAAACCAGGGCATTCAGTTTCCTATTGCTGAAAGCTATATCGAACTTGAGGCTGCGAACCTGATGCGCTTCAAAGCCTGTGCGCTGTTTGATGCCCAACAGCCCTGCGGTGCGGAAGCCAACATGGCCAAATACTTGGCTGCAAAAGCTTCATGGGAGGCGGGCAACGTGTGTCTTCAAACGCATGGGGGGTTCGGCTTTGCTTGTGAATACGATGTGGAGCGCAAGTTCAGGGAGACCCGCCTGTATCAAGTCGCTCCCATCTCCACCAATTTGATCTATTCGTATGTGGCGGAGCATTTACTCGGTTTGCCACGGTCGTTTTGATGGGCTTGAAAAGGCAACTTGCACAAGTTTGAGGAGAGGCACTGTACGGCAGTCACGGCGGCATGGTCAGCCAGGCCGAACTAGTCGCCACCTCCTACAATCAACGCGATCAAAGCGAAAAATGGAGTTGTGAGCGATGGCAGTTTACGAACTGGATGGATTGAAGCCCCAACTTGGGCGTGATGTCTGGGTGGCAGACAGTGCAGACGTGATTGGCAATGTTGCGTTGGCAGACGGTGCCAGCGTGTGGTTTGATGCGGTGATTCGCGGAGATAACATCGAGGCCATCCGCATCGGCGCGCGCTCCAATGTTCAGGATGGCTGCGTGCTGCATGCCGACCCGGGCAAGCCATTGGTGGTGGGTGATGATGTGACGGTCGGACACAAAGTCATGCTGCACGGCTGCACCATTGGTGACGGTTCGTTGATCGGTATTGGTGCCATCGTGCTCAATGGGGCCAAGATCGGCAAGGGCTGCCTTGTGGGTGCAGGCTCGCTGGTGACTGAGGGCAAAGAATTCCCTGATGGCTCGATGATCATGGGCAGCCCCGCCAAAGTGGTGCGCGCACTGAGCCCGCAGCAGTCGCAGGGCCTCCTGGATGCCGCAGCGCATTACGTAGCCAACGCCAAACGCTACCGGCTGGGCTTGAAGAAGATCGCCTGACCCGGTACGCCAAGTGTCCCAGCTGCATAAATTCCTGTTTGAAAAGAGTCGTGTGCGCGGAGCCATTGTTCGGCTGGACGATGCGTGGGTTGAAATCTTGCGCCGCCGTGCCTCCAATACCAGCACGGGTGCTTACCCCGCGCCCGTTCAGGAGTTGCTTGGCGAGATGCTGGCAGCGGGCGTGCTCATGCAATCTGGCATCAAATTTGATGGCGCCTTGATACTGCAAATCCAGGGCGATGGCCCGGTCAAATTGGCGGTGGCAGAGGTGCAAGCCGACTTGAGCGTGCGCGCCACAGCCACATTCCCGCAAGCGCTGCCTGAGGGCATCAAGTTCAGCGAGATGGTCAATGTCGACAACCGGGGCAAGTGCGCCATCACGCTGGATCCCAAAACACGGTTTCCGGGGCAGCAGGCTTACCAAGGCATCGTTGCCTTGTTTGGCGACAAAAAAGAGAAGCTGGAGCGGGTAAGTGATGTGCTCTCACACTACATGCTGCAGAGCGAACAATTGCAGACGACATTGGTGTTGGCTGCGAACGCAGAAGTTGCCGCAGGCTTGCTTATTCAAAGCCTGCCCGAGGCAAAAGAGGAGTCCGACGATTACAACCGCATCGCCATTTTGGCCTCAAGCCTAAAGCGCATAGAGTTGTTGGAGCTGGATGTCGATACACTGATCCGGCGGTTGTTCTGGGAAGAAAAGCTGATTCGGTTTACGCCAGAAGCCAATGATTCGAGACCCCGGTTTGCGTGTTCGTGCAGCCGCGAGCGTGTGAGCCGGATGATCTTCAGCCTCGGTATGCAGGAGGCGCAAAGCATCCTCGCTGAACGTGGCAACATTGAAGTGGGTTGCGACTTTTGTGGCCAGCAGTATCAGTTTGACGCGGTGGATGCCGCGCAGGTTTTTGTGCAACCAGCTCAAATGGTTGTGGGTACCGTCAGCCCGCAATAGTTGCCCAGCGCAATAGGTCGCGCAAGAGTCGGTGATCGCATGCATCAACTACTTGCAGTGCCCTGAGCGCCGTGAATGGCAATTTTCATGAACCAGGAATTCGAAGCGGAAGACTCACTTCGAAATATGGACGTAGATCTCGTTGGGCTTGACCATGCCCAGCTCCTGACGGGCTTTTTCTTCAACCATTTCCAAGCCGTCCCTGAGATCACGCACTTCGGCGGCGAGCAGGTCATTGACCCGTTGGGCTCGGGTGTTTTTGCGCTGCTGCTCGTCGATCTGCTGCGTCATCGCTGCAACGCTCTGCACGCTTCCGCGTCCCGCCCACAACTGCGCGTGAAGGATCACGAGCAGAGCGATCAAGCCAGCGGGAACGAGGCGTGAACCCATCAATGGATTACTTCAGGTTGTAAAAGGCCGAACGGCCGGGGTAGCTGGCGATGTCGCCCAAGTCCTCTTCAATGCGTAAGAGTTGGTTGTACTTGGCCATGCGGTCCGAGCGGCTCAGTGAACCCGTCTTGATCTGGCCTGCATTGGTGCCCACGGCGATGTCGGCTATGGTGGAGTCCTCAGTTTCGCCCGAGCGATGGCTGATGACGGCAGTGTAGCCCGCGCGCTTGGCCATCTCTATCGCCGCGAAGGTCTCAGACAGTGTGCCAATCTGGTTGATCTTGATCAGGATCGAATTGGCAATGCCTTTGTCGATGCCTTCTTTCAAGATTTTGGTGTTGGTAACGAACAAATCATCGCCCACGATCTGCACTTTTTTGCCCAATCGATCTGTCAACAGCTTCCAGCCGTCCCAGTCGCTTTCGCTCATACCGTCTTCAATGCTGATGATGGGGTACTTGTCGACCCAAGTAGCCATCACGTTAATCCATTCTTCGCTTGTCAGCGTCAGGCCTTCGGCTTCCAGATGGTATTTGCCGTCTTTGTAGAACTCGCTGGCCGCGCAGTCCAGCCCCAGTGCAATCTGATCGCCCGCGACATAGCCCGCTGCTGCAATGGCCTCCAAGATCATCTGGATCGCGGCTTCGTGGTTCGGCACGTTGGGGGCGAAGCCACCCTCATCTCCCACGGCAACGCTCATGCCTTTGTCGTGCAGGATTTTCTTCAGTGCGTGGAACACCTCAGCCCCATAGCGCAGAGCTTCGCGAAAGCTCGGTGCGCCAATGGGGATGATCATCAACTCCTGCAAATCCAGGTTGTTGTTGGCGTGCGCGCCGCCATTGACCACGTTCATCATCGGCACTGGCATCTGCATGCGACCCATGCCACCAAAGTAGCGGTACAGCGGCAGGCCCGACTCTTCGGCCGCGGCGCGCGCCACGGCCATGCTCACGGCCAGCATCGAGTTCGCACCCAGGCGGCTCTTGTTGTCGGTGCCGTCGAGGTCGATCAAGGTCTTGTCGAGGAAGGCCTGCTCGGAAGCATCCAGGCCAAGGATGCTTTCGCTGATCTCGGTGTTGATGTGCTCCACCGCCTTCAGCACGCCCTTGCCGCCGTAGCGCTGTTTGTCGCCGTCACGCAGCTCGATGGCCTCGCGGCTGCCGGTGCTGGCGCCCGAAGGCACAGCCGCGCGGCCCATGGTGCCGCTTTCCAGCAGCACGTCGCATTCGACGGTGGGGTTGCCGCGGCTGTCCAGAATTTCGCGGCCGACGATATCGACGATGGCACTCATGTTGTTCTGTCTCGGGGAAGTGTGGAAATTCGGTTCAGCAGGAGAAGTCGTTCTCGAGCAGTGGCTGCTGCTTGATGACACGGTCGAGTGCCAGCAGCTGCTCCAGCAGCGCCTTCATGTGCTTCAGCGGCACGGCATTCGGGCCGTCGCTCATGGCGTTGGCAGGGTCGGGGTGCGTTTCCATGAAAAGCCCGGCTACGCCCACGGCTACGGCAGCGCGGCTCAGCAGCGGCTAGAACTCGCGCTGGCCGCCGCTGCTCGTTCATTGCCCGCCAGGCAGCTGCACGCTGTGCGTGGCATCGTACACCAACGGCGAGTTCGTCTCGCGCATGATGGCCAGCGAACGCATGT
>JANOTE010000142.1:0-1727 GCA_031416195.1 Rhodoferax sp. | reverse complement strand
TTCATCTTGTCGTCCACCGCGCCTTTGCGCTCGGCCACCAGGCGCCAGTAGCGCTGCTCCTGTGGGCGCAGTTCGGTGAGGCGGGTAGCATCACGCGCGGGGTCGGCACGGTATTTTTCCAGCCGCGCGGTGATAGCTTTGAGGTAACGCGCAAAGTGCGGAAGCTGCGCCCAGGGCGAGTCGATCAGGAAGCGCTTGGGCATCAGCCGTGCCAGTTGCTGCGTGGCATCTGCGGTGGCTTCAGGGGCGTTTTTGGTGTCTTTGATTTTCCGCGCGGCGATGGCGTACTCAGCAAGAATCGTTGCGGCCAACCGGGCGACTTCATTGGCGATCAGGGTCAGGCGGCCCCGGCCTTCTTCAATGCGTTTTTTGAAGGCCATTTCATCCGTGGGCAAGGGCTCCAACAGAAAGGCGCGATCCAGCGCCACAGCGATGATCTGGTCGCGCAATTCGTCTATCGTGCCGCCGCCCGAGTTGTCGCTGGAGTTGTCGGTATTGCGACCCACCAGCATGAATGACACTGCCATCTTTTGCAGATCAGGAATATTTTTCTCCAGGTACTTCAGCGCGTCCTTGATTTGCAATGCAAACAGGCGACGCAAGCCCGCGCGGTGTTTGGTAGCGGCGATCTGAGGCTCGTCAAATACTTCGATGCTCACACCCGGATCGGCACTGTTGGGGGATTCGACCAGCGCAGGAAAACCGATCAAGGTCTGCCCACCCTTTTGGATTTCAAGCAGCTCGGGCAGTTCGCCAAAACTCCAGGTGGTGTAGCGGTGGCCTGCAGGGGTTGGTTTAACTGCTACGGACTTGGGAGTAATCGATTTATCGATGTCGGCAGCCACCCGTTGTTTTGCATCAGCGTTCGGTGGAGCGGTCGTTGATGAATTGGTCGTTTGGGCCAGCTTCAACCCCGCCAGCGCCTGAAACGCGCCGCGCGCCTGACTGCCCAGCTCGGCTTTTAACGCACCCAGGTTGCGGCCCGTGCCCAATTGCCGACCATGTTCATCCACCACACGGATGTTCATGAAGTAATGCGGCGTCAACATGTCGGCTTTGATGTCGGCGCGGGCAATGTCGAGCGTGGTCGCTGCGCGCACCAGCTTGAGCAGCGCATCGACCAGCGAGCCGTGGCCAAA
This sequence comes from Rhodoferax sp., assembly GCA_031416195.1. Classification (GTDB taxonomy): domain Bacteria; phylum Pseudomonadota; class Gammaproteobacteria; order Burkholderiales; family Burkholderiaceae_C; genus JANYCG01. The sequence goes on along the minus strand of JANOTE010000142.1, from coordinate 588 downwards.
CAACTCGGGCACATTCAGCGCGGCTGCCATGCGCGTGGCAGACTCGGGCAGCGGCACCAGGCGCGAGCGGGGCCGCTGGTGCAGGGTTTTCAGGAGCGCCTGTATCTTTTCTTTCAGCATGCCGGGCACCAGCCATTCGCAGCGCTCGTCGTTGACCTGGTTCAACACAAACAGCGGCACGGTCACCGTCAAGCCATCTTTGGCATCGCCTGGCTCATGCAGATAGGTGGCCGCGCAATCTACCCCGCCGAGGCGAATGGTTTTGGGGAATGACAGCGTGGTGATGCCCGCCGCCTCGTGGCGCATCAACTCATCGCGCGTGAGCAGCAGCAGTTGCGGATTCTTCTTGGCCTCGTCGCGGTACCAGCGCTCGAAGCTGTAGCCACTGCAAACATCTGCGGGCAACTGTTGATCGTAAAAGGCGTAGATCAGTTCGTCATCCACCAGCACGTCCTGGCGGCGCGCTTTGTGCTCCAGGTCTTCCACCTGTTTGATCAGCTTGTGGTTCGCCGCCAAAAACGGCAGCGCTGTTTCCCACTGGTCATTGACAAGCGCTTCACGGATAAAAATCTCACGCGCACCTGCCGG
>JANOTE010000141.1:0-2290 GCA_031416195.1 Rhodoferax sp. | reverse complement strand
CTGATTCGCCATAGGTGTCGATACCGACCACTGCTGCACAGCCGTATTTCCACCAGCCATCGCTGACCCCCATCTCCACCGCGATGCGGGGTGTGCCAGCGGGCAGCACGGCACGTTTGTAGGCCTCAGGTTGTCTGTCAAATGTGGTGTTGCTGGGCATCGAGACGACGCGCACGGCGATCTTTCTCGTGGCCAGAAGCTCCTGCGCTTTCAAGGCCAGTTGCACTTCGGAGCCGGTAGCAATGAGGATGGCCTGGGCTCTCTTTTTCATGCCGACTTCGCTCGGCTCGGCCAGCACATAGGCACCTTTGCTGATCGCATCTAACCCATAAGCGTCGATGTCGCCTGCTTGTGCGGTGTCGGAACTGCCTTTGGGGGCGTAGCTGATGTTTTGGCGACTAAGCAGCAGCGCGGTGGGCTTAGATTTATTTTGCAAGGCCACAGCCCACGCCACTGCGGTCTCAGCGGTATCGCCCGGGCGCCAGACATCTAGGTTGGGAATCAGGCGCAGTGATGCGGCATGCTCAATCGACTGGTGCGTGGGGCCGTCTTCGCCCAGGCCGATGCTGTCATGCGTGAACACGTGAATCACGCGCAGCTTCATCAGCGCCGCCATTCGAATCGCGTTGCGGCTGTAGTCGCTGAATGTGAGGAAAGTGCCGCCGTAAGGGATGTAACCCCCGTGCAGCGCAATGCCGTTCATGATGGCGGCCATACCGAATTCGCGCACGCCATAGTTGATGTGGCGGCCACCGGTTTTGGAGCCGTCGGCATGGGTGGTTTGGACGACATCGCCCGCCAGATCGAAACGCAAACTCGGGGTCGATTTGGTGTTGGTGAGGTTCGAGCCGGTTAAATCTGCCGAGCCACCCAGCATCTCCGGCAACGCGGCCGTCAACGCTTCAAGCGCCAGTTGCGAGGCTTTGCGCGAAGCCACCGTCTCGGCCTTTTCATGCGCGGCAATCACCGTATCCACCGCCGTTTGCACGAATTTTTTGGGCAGATCGCCCTTCATGCGGCGGGCAAGCTCTTTGGCCAGATCAGGGTGCGCGGCCTTGTAGCCTGCAAACTTGTCGTTCCAAAGCTTCTCGGCCGCTTTTCCGCTCTCTTTGGCATCCCAGTCGGCGTACACGTCCTTGGGGATCACAAACGGCGCATAGGGCCAGCCCAGCGCTTCACGCGTCAGCTTGATTTCTTCGCTGCCCAGTGGCTCGCCGTGGGCTTTGGCGGTGTTGGCGCGGTTGGGGGAGCCAAAGCCAATCGCCGTTTTGCAGAGGATGAACGTGGGGCGCTCGGCACTGTTTTTGGCATCGGCGATGGCTTTGGCCACTGCGACAGAATCCTGCCCATCAATCGGCCCGATGACGTTCCAGCCGTAGGCCGCGAAGCGCTGTGCGGTGTTGTCAATAAACCAGGGTGCGACCTGGCCGTCGATGCTGATGCCGTTGTCGTCATACAGGGCGATCAGCTTGTTGAGCTTCCACGCCCCGGCCAGAGCGCAGGCCTCGTGGCTGATGCCTTCCATCAGGCAGCCGTCGCCCAAAAACACATAGGTGTTGTGGTCAACCACCGCATGGCTCACACCGTCAGTGGTGCGATTAAATTCACTGGCCAGTAGCTTCTCAGCCAGCGCCATGCCCACAGCATTGGCCAAGCCTTGGCCCAGCGGGCCGGTGGTGGTTTCAACACCGGGGGTAATGTCGATCTCCGGGTGGCCCGGGGTCTTGCTGTGCAGTTGGCGAAAGTTCTTGAGCTCAGTGACAGGCAGCTTGTAGCCGGTGAGATGCAGCACCGCGTACAGCATCATCGAAGCATGGCCGTTGGAGAGCACAAAGCGGTCACGGTCGAACCAGTGCGGATTGGTGGGGTTGTGCTTCAAGTGGTTGCCCCAAAGCGCAACCGCCATGTTGGCCATGCCCATCGGCGCGCCGGGGTGGCCCGAGTTGGCTTGTTGCACAGCGTCCATTGCCAACGCGCGAATTGCGTTGGCCATCATTGGGGTATTGGCCATCAGGGGTTCCGGGGGTGAGTGGGTGGCGGGAGGGTTAACGTACCGCGCATTTTAGCGGCGCGACAAGCCGTGAATTAAAGTACCGACCATGCAAGGCCTCCACCTCACCGCCGATCTACACCAATGCGCCTGTGATGCTTTTTGGCTGACCGATGCCACCCGCCTGGGCGAGCGATGCGTGCAGCTCGTGCAGACTGCGGGGCTACAAGCTGTGGGGCAACTTTTTCACGCTTTTCCACCCACCGGGCTCGGCCCGTCCGGCGTGACCGCAACCGTGCT
>JANOTE010000140.1:0-3901 GCA_031416195.1 Rhodoferax sp. | reverse complement strand
CCGAACATGCCCTTCAGATCAGTCACCGGGCGAGTCGCAGCGACAAACTCGAACCGGCCTGGCCCCACTTCGACAAACTCCACGCGATCCCCTGTATCCACGTGCAGTGCAAGTCGCACATCCGCCGGTATGGTGATTTGTCCTTTTGACGAAATGGTGGCTGTTGTCATCAGTATTCCTCGGTTGCCTTACGTCATTGTAAGGTAGACGCGATTCCTGTTTCCCGCAGCTCCTGCCCACTTCAATACTGCAGTGCATCGCGCACTCGCGGTGCGAGGGTCAACGAGGTAAACGAACAACGACTCTTAAATTTACTACAATTGTAGTAAAAAATAAAAAAAAGTTAACTTACAAGTTAATAATTAGTAATTTCAAGTGAATTTTCATCAAATTTCGAATGAAATAGCGTTCTGGCTCCCGAACAACATACGTAATTTGCTATTTATTTAATAGTATTGATGTGGTGCTGAAAAGCAGCTACCGCAGCACCCCCAGCGCAAACGGCAGGCTCACCACGCCCAGTAGCGTTGACAGCGTCACCAACGCCGCCACTGGTGCGCCGTCGTAGCCCATTCGGGCGGCCAGCACGTAGCAGCTTGAGGCGGTGGGCAGGGCCGAATAGGCCAGCAGGATGGTGGTTTGCAGGTCGGATAACCCGAGCGCGCGCGACAGCCCCCAGGCGATCAGCGGCAGGATCAGATGGCGGATGGACAGCACCGCCACACCCACGGTTTTGTTGTGGGCCAGCGCTTTGAGTTGCAGGCCGGCACCGGCTGCCATCAAGCCTAGCGCGAGGGACGCGGCGCCGACCCGGGTGACGGTGGGCTCCAGCCAGACCGGCATCGAGAAGCCCAGCAGATTGGCGATCAAGCCCGAGGTGGTGGCGATGACCAGCGGGTTGCGCACCAGCTCGCTCAAAAAGCCGCGTTCGCTGTGGCGCGCCATCGGCCACACCGCGCCGATGTTGCTCAAGGGCACGCTCACGCCAATCAGCACCGCGATCAGCAGCACGCCCGGTGGCCCGGCCAAGCGCTCTGCCACGGCCAGCCCAATGAAGGAGTTGAAGCGAAATGCGATCTGCGCGCTGGCGGCGTGGTCGCGCAGGTTGACATGGCTTCTGAACCATGGCAGGTAAGGAAGCGCGTAGGCCAGGGCGATGCCGCTTAAAGACACGCCCCAGCCCGCTGCGATCAGGCCTGAAGTTGCCTTTAAATCCAGCGGGCTTTTCACAATCGAGTGGAACAGCAGCACGGGGAACAGGAAGTAATAAACCAGCGACTCCACCTGTGCCCACACGGTGCGATTTAGCTGGGTGTAGCGGCACACCAAGTAGCCGCAAAGGATGAGCGAGAAATCGGGGAAGAGCAGTTGGGCGTAGTTCACCGCTTGAGAATAGCAGCGAAAGCCCACTTGCTTGGGGTTTGCCCGTATGCGTTATCCACCGTGAATCCGTTGCTATAAATGAATCACAATAAGGCGTACATCCGTCTCAACCAGGGTTACCCCATGTTTTCCACAATACCGCGCCGCACGTTCTTCACCCTCGGTTTGCTCGCCTTTGCTGCCCAGGCGAGCGCGCAAGGCTACCCGAACAAAGTCGTGAAGCTGCAAGTACCGTTTGCACCCGGCGGGACCACTGACATCATTGCCCGCGTGATCGCCGAGCCGTTGGGCCGCGCCCTGGGTCAGATCGTGATCGTGGAAAACAAGGCTGGCGGCGGCGGCGTGATTGGCGCGAATGAAACCGCCAAGGCTGTGCCAGACGGCTATTCGCTGGGCATGGCAACGGTGTCCACCACCGCAGCCAATCCGGCCATCAACGCCAAAATACCCTACAACGCGGCCACTGACTTCACGCCCATCATCAATATTGCGGCTACGCCCAATTTGATCGCCGTTCACCCCAGCTTTCCCGCCAAAAACTACAAAGACTTTGTCGCGGTGTTGAAAAAAACACCCGGCAAGTATTCGTACGCCTCGTCTGGCACGGGCGGCATTGGCCACCTGCAAACTGAGCTGTGGAAAGGCTTGCAGGGCGTGTTCGTCACGCACATTCCGTACTCGGGTGCGGGCCCTGCGCTGCGCGACACGGTGGGTGGGCAGGTTGAGATCATTTTTGACAATGTGCCCTCGGCGTTGCCGCACATCAAGGCGGGCCGACTGATCCCGCTGGCCGTGGCCGCGCCGCAGCGCATGGCTGCGATGCCCGATGTGCCGACCTTCAAAGAGCTGGGCCTGGAGCCCGTCAACCGCATGGCCTACTACGGCATCTATGGCCCCAAGGGCTTGCCCAAAGAGGTGGTGGACAAGGTCAATGCAGCGGTGCGCAAATCGCTGGAAGATCCGGCGGTGAAGAAGCGCATTGAAGACACCGGCTCGTTCGTGGTGGCCAATTCACCCGAGCAGTTTGCAGCGCAAATGGCCGAAGAGTTGGAGGTCTACAAAAAAGTGGTGGCAACCGCGAAACTTAAACTTGAGTGATTCCGTTGATTCGCTGAAGCAGGCATCCGCCCACCCGGATGACGCTGCGCTGATCGATGCGTTTACGGATGCGCTGTGGCTTGAAGACGGGCTTGCGAAAAACACGCTGGCTGCCTACCGGCGTGATTTGAAGTTGTTTGCTGGCTGGTTGGCGGCGCAGGAAAAGCGCCTGAACGGCGCGGCAGAGCTTGATTTTCTAGCTTACTTCTCGGCGCGCCACAGCAGCACCAAAGCGACCAGCGCGAATCGCAGGCTAACCGTCTTCAAGCGCTACTACCGCTGGGCGCTGCGCGAGCGGCATGTTCGCAAAGACCCCACCCTCAAAATCCTGCCCGCTCGCCAGGCACAGCGATCGCCCTCCAATTTGACCGAGGCCCAAGTCGAAGCGTTGCTTTATGCGCCCGACATCGCCACCGCGCTGGGCGTGCGGGATCGCACCATGCTGGAGCTGATGTACGCCAGCGGCCTGCGCGTGAGCGAGCTGGTGGGCCTTAAAGTACTCAACATCAGCCTGAGTGAGCATGTGGTGCGCGTTACCGGCAAAGGCAACAAAGAGCGGTTGATTCCGTTTGGTGAAGTGGCCAGTGTGTGGCTCAAACAGTACTTGGCTCAGATTCGCCCCGCCATGACCGCAGGCAAAGCCACCGACGATCTTTTTGTGACCAACCGGGGCAGCAAAATCGGCACCAACATGTCACGCGTGATGTTCTGGATGATTGTCAAAAAATATGCGCTGATGGTGGGCATCACCTCCAAGCTCTCACCGCACACCCTGCGCCACGCGTTTGCCACGCATCTGCTAAACCACGGTGCCGATTTGCGCGCGGTGCAGATGCTGCTGGGGCATGCAGATATCTCGACCACGACGATCTATACGCATGTGGCGCGTGAGCGGTTGAAGACCCTCCACGCCCAGCATCACCCACGCGGCTGACTATTTTTCAATTTACGCACAATCCAAAGCATGACCAAAACTGACATCAAAGGCATCTCCTCAATGGCCACCCGGCTGGCGCTGGCAGAACTGGTGCAGGGCTTTCAGTTGCGCTCAGGCCTTTGTGTGGCGATTGAGTCAACGGGTGGTGTGGATGCGGCCAAGCGCGTGCAGGCGGGTGAGGCGTTTGATGTGGTCATCCTCGCATCTGATGCGATAGACAAGTTGGTCGCATCCGGACATTTGCTGGCAGGCTCCAAAGTGGACTTGATGCGCTCAGGCGTGGCCGTCGCGGTGCGTGCAGGTACGGCGGTTCCCGACATATCAACCGAAAGAGCCATGCGCGAATCCGTGCGCGCAGCAAGCAGCATCAGCTATTCCACCGGTCCGAGCGGCGTGGCGCTGGCGCGGCTGTTTGAGCAATGGGGCATCGCAGAAGAGATCAAACACCGCATCGTGCAGGCACCGCCCGGCATCCCCGTGGGC
>JANOTE010000139.1:0-31137 GCA_031416195.1 Rhodoferax sp. | reverse complement strand
GCCTGCGCTGGGCGTGACCACGGCGGTGATCGGCAATTGCGGCTTCACCATCGCGCCGTGCAAGCCGCAGCACCGCGACATCACGATGCGCAACCTGACCCAGGTCGAGGGCATGTCGCTGGACGTGCTGCGCCGGGGCATTGCGTGGGAGTTCGAGACTTTTCCGGAGTACCTGGCGCAACTTCGGCGCCAGGGCAGTGCGGTCAACATCGCGGCCTACATTGGCCACAGCAGCGTGCGCACCTATGTGATGGGCGACGACGCGTCGACGCGAATCGCCACTGCGGCCGAGGTGGCGCAGATGCAGGCCATCGTGCGCGAAGCGATGCAGGCCGGCGCGGTTGGCTTTGCCAGCAGCACGTCGCCTGCGCACAACGGCGAGGGCGGACGCCCGATGCCTTCGCGCCTCGCTGATGACACCGAAATGCGCGCGCTGGTGACGGCCATGGGCGAAGGCGGCCACGGCGTTTTCATGCTGACCAAAGGCGGTGACACAGCGCTGCCATTTCTCGAATCACTGGCCGCAGACAGCGGCCGCCCGGTGATGGTCGCTGCGCTGCTGCACAACAGCACCAACCGCGAGGCCGTGTTCAAAGATCTCGATGCAATCACCGCCGCCAACACGCGCGGCCACGCGCTCATTGGCCAGGTGTCGTGCTGCCCACTGACAATGGACTTCACGCTGCAGTCTGCCTATCCGGTCGAGGGCCTGAATAGCTGGAAGCCCGCGCTCGGCCTGCAGGGCGATGCGCTGGTGGCCATGCTCGCCAGCCAAAGTTTCCGTGACGGGGTGCGCGCGGAGCTGGCAACGACAACCCACTTCCGACTCTTCAACGGCGAGTGGGACAAGGTGCAGGTGGTCGAAACCGCGAACCCAGTCCACGCCCATTACGAACAGCAAACCATTGCCGACATCGCCCGCAACGAAGCTCGCGACCCGCTCGATGTGATGCTCGATCTGGCGGTTGCCGAAAACCTGCAAACCGTCTTGACCGCGCAACTGCTCAATTCAGACGAAGAAGCCGTGGGCCGCATGCTCAACCATCCGCACAGCATTGTCAGCCTGAGCGATGCCGGTGCGCATTTGACCTTTTTCAACGACGCTGGCTTTGGCCTGCACCTGATGGGCCATTGGGCGCGCGATCTCGGGTCGATGTCGATGAGCGAAGCCGTGCGCCGCCTGACTAGCCAGCCGGCGCAAGTGTTCGGCATGCAGCAGCGCGGCACCCTGCGCGAAGGCTACGCGGCGGACCTGCTGCTGTTTGACCCGCAGACCGTGGCCCGCGGGCTCAAGCGCCGTGTGTTTGACCTGCCGGGCGGTGCAGCGCGCCTGACAACCGACGCGGTGGGCGTGCGCGGCGTGTGGGTCAATGGGCAGATGGTGGCGGATGCCGATGGACTCGTGGCAGCGACGCCTCTGGCGGGGGAATTGCTGACGCGGTTTTCTGCCGAAGTTGATGATAGAAATAAATCGTAGCCCCTGTGGAGATTGCATGAATAGCTATAAAAATAGTAGTAATAATGGTAATCCTCTCCTGCGCACCTGGCTCTTCGGCCCAGGGGCTGACACTGCCGTGCATGAGGCCATGTCGGCATGTGGTGCCAACGTGCTGATCCAGGATCTGGAAGACTCCACGCCGCCCCCGCTGCGTGGCAAAGCGCGTGCCTTGGCAGCGGGACTGTTTGGCCACTGGCGCAAGGCTGGTTCCCGAGTCTGCGTGCGCATCAATTCATTGCACGAGGACGGGCCGCGGGACCTTGCATCTGTAGTCCCGGCCAAGCCCGACTTCATCGCCTACCCGAAGGCTCAGACCGCCAGCGACATGCGCGAACTGGATCGCGCCATCACAGCGCTCGAAGGGCAGGTCGGATTGGCGCCGGGCAGCATCGGCATCCTGCCGGTGTGCGAAACCGCCCTGGGCGTGGTCAACCTGCGCGAGATCGCTGCCGCGTCACCGCGCATCGGCTATGCGCTGCTGGGTGCAGAGGATTTGGCTGCAGACCTGATGGCTGAGCGCAGTCGTGAGGCGGTGGAACTGGACTATGCACGGCGCCGCTTCGTGCTGGAGTGCCGGGCTGCGGGCATTGAGCCGATTGATTCGCCCTATACGTTCAACGATGCTGAGGGCGCAGCGCAGGAAGCGCGGTACGCGCGCAGGCTGGGCTACCGCGCCAAAAGCGTCGTCCGTGTGGATCACGCTGCGGCGATTCTTGCGGCCCTGATCCCAAGCGACGTCCAGAAGGATCAGGCGCAGCGGATGGTGGAAGCGTTTGAGGCAGCCCGCGCGCGCGGCGAAGACCGCGCCCTGGTCGATGGCCTGTGGGTCGAAGTACCCACCTTCCTCAACGCTAAGAGATTGCTGGCGCAGCCGTAAGCGGCGGTCGAATGACCTGACTGGCGCTGGCGGCCATTTGGGCACGCCGCTGTCGCCGCAGATACGTCCGGTGACCCTGTCGCTGACCTTGCGTCTATAAAATGCCGGGATGAGTGCTTCACACAACCCGGCGGCCCGAGCTTCGGCACAACGATCAATTCAACTGGCGAAGGATGCGTTTGAGATTGAGGCGACGGCGATTCTGGGGCTGAAGCACAGGGTGGGTGCCGAATTCGCGCAAGCAGTGGACATGATGCTCAACGTCAAGGGCCGCGTCGTCGTGATGGGCATGGGCAAAAGCGGCCATATTGGTCGCAAAACAGCCGCCACGCTGGCCTCCACTGGCACTGCGGCGATGTTCGTACACCCGGCAGAAGCCAGCCACGGGGACTTGGGCATGATCAAACCGACGGATCTCGTGTTGGCCATTTCAAACAGCGGCGAATCCGAGGAGTTGATGGTGATTCTGCCCGTGCTCAAGCGCCTGGGCGTGCCGCTGATTGCAATGACCGGCAACGCCAAATCGACGCTCGCCCGCTACGCCGAAGTGGCGCTGGACTGCGGTGTCGACAAAGAGGCCTGTCCGCTCAACCTCGCGCCTACTGCCAGCACCACGGCGCAACTCGCCATGGGCGACGCGCTGGCGGTGGCGTTGCTGGATGCGCGCGGCTTCAAAGCGGAGGACTTCGCCCGCTCGCACCCCGGTGGCGCGCTGGGTCGCAAGCTGCTCACGCACGTGAGTGATGTCATGCGCTCAGGCGATGCGGTGCCGAAGGTCGGTGCCTCGGCGACATTCAGCGAGTTGATGCGCGAGATGAGCGCCAAGGGCCTGGGTGCAACAGCGGTCGTTGACGCTGACATGAAAGTGCTGGGCATCTTCACAGATGGCGATCTACGCCGCTTGGTCGAGAAAGGCATTGACCTTCGCGCCACGACTGCAGCGCAGGTGATGCATCCCGGCCCCAAGACGATTGCGCACGATGCATTGGCGGTGGAGGCGGTCGAGTTGATGGAGCAAAACCGCATCACCAGCGTGTTGGTGGTGGATGAAAACGCGCTGCTGTGCGGCGCTCTCAACAGCAATGACCTGATGCGGGCTAAAGTGATATGACCCCTGCGCTTTCCTTTGCACCCGAGCTGTTGCTCAAGGCGCAAGGCGTTCGCGTCGCATTCTTTGATGTAGATGGTGTGTTGACCGACGGCGGGCTGTATTTTTCTGAAGCTGGGGAAACGTTGAAACGCTTCCATACGCTCGATGGCCACGGGCTCAAGCTGTTGCAGCGGGCAGACATCACGCCGGTCATCATCACCGGGCGCGACAGCCAGCCGCTGCGGGTTCGGCTGGCGGCCCTGGGTGTTAAGTACGCTCACTTTGGCACCGAGGACAAGCGCCCCGCTGCCGAGCAAAGCCTTGCGCAGCTCGGGCTGGATTGGCATCAAGCAGCGGCTATCGGTGATGACTGGCCCGACCTTGCCGTGATGACGCGCTGCGCATTTGCCTGCGCGCCGGTCAATGCGCACGCCGAGGTCAAGGCGGCAGCCGACTACGTCACCGCTTTGGCGGGCGGTGCGGGCGCTGCACGTGAGTTTTGCGACTTGCTGCTGCTGGCAAGCGGCAGGTACGCGAGCCTGCTGGCGCAAAGCAACGCATGATCAGCATGCTGCGCGCGGCGTGGGATCGCGCCTCCATCTACCTGCCGATCATCTTGATGGGTGTGCTCGCCCTGGGCACCTACTGGCTGGTCAGAAGCACGCCGGTATTCGCGCCACCCCAAGCGCCACGACCGCCCGCGCATGAGCCTGACTATTTCATGAAGAAGTTCACCGTGAAAACATTTGATGCCGCTGGGAAACTCAAGAGCGAAGTCTCAGGGGCACAGGCCAAGCACTTTCCTGATACCGACATCCTTGAGATTGAAGGCGCGCGGATTCGCTCATTCGACGCACAAGGGCAGTTGACCACGGTCACAGCCAATCGGGCAGTGACCAATGCTGATGCCAGCGAGGTGCAGTTGATGGGCAATGCGCGGGTGGTACGTGAGGCAGTGGGGGGCCCAAAACCGGTACCGCGCATGGAATTCAAGGGGGAGTTTTTGCACGCTTTCATGAAGACCGAGCAGCTCAGGTCGAATCAGAGCGTCACGTTGACGCGGGGTACTGACCGTTTTGTCGCTGATGCGATGGAGTACGACAACCGCAAGCAGGTGATCGAACTTCGCGGGCGTGTGAGGGGCACTTTGACATCCAGTGCGGCGGCGCCAGGCGCACCTCAACGAGCAGACTGATCGCTCGCCAACTTAAGGAAGTGCATGGTTCAATTGGTTTTCGTGACGGGTGCCTCCAGTGGGTTAGGCCAGGCGCTGGCAGTGCGCTACTACCATGCAGGCTTTGTGCTGGCCCTGGTGGCGCGGCGCACCGAGGCGGTTGAGACGTGGGCTCAGAAGCAGGGTTGGTCAAAAGAGCGCTACCGAATTTACAGCGCGGATGTCACCCAGACGGACAGCATAGTCGCCGCTGGCCAAGCCTGTTTGGCCACCCAGGGCCTGCCGGATGTGGTGATCGCCTGCGCGGGCATGAGTGTCGGTGTCGACACCTCAGAGCGTGCTGACCTGGATGTCATGGCCCAAACATTTGCCACCAACAACATTGGCACCGCCGCCACCTTTCATCCGTTTCTTGCGGCGATGAAAGCCCGTAAATCGGGCACCTTGGTGGGCATCGGCAGTGTCAATGGTATTCGCGGTTTTGCCGGCCACGGGGCAAATTGTCCGAGCAAGGCGGCAATGATCGTTTACTGCGAGTCTCTTCGCCTTGAACTTAAAAGCAGTGGTGTCCGCGTCGTGACGATTTGCCCTGGCTACATCGCCACACCGCTCACGCAACAAAACCAAATGTCCATGCCGTTTCTGATGCAGCCCGAAGCATTTGCAGATCAAGCCTTCAAGACAATTGAAGCTGGGGCGAGCTACCGGGTCATCCCCTGGCAAATGGGGATCGTAGCGAAGCTGTTGCGAATTCTGCCCAACTGGGCGTTTGACCGTGCGTTTGCAGGTCGGGCCAGAAAGGCGCGCAAGGGGGCGGCACAAGCTCCCGTATGAGCGCCCACATACTTGCAAACGTAAAAAAGGGCCTCGAAGGCCCTTTTTTGATCGGTTCGCAAACCCCTCAAGGAAGTTTGTCAGCGTAGATCGATCAGTAGCTGCTACGGCCACCGCCGCCGCCGCCATACCCACCGCCACCACCGCCACCGCTGCGGCCACCGCCAGCACCGCCGCCGTAACCACCGCCGCCGCCGCCGCCACTGCGACCGCCACCACCGGCGCCGCCGCCATAACCGCCGCCGCCGCCACCCGCACCGCCGCCGAAGCCGCCGCTACGAGGAGCACGTGGCTCCATCGGGCGTGCTTCGTTCACGACGAGACCGCGACCACCGTATTGTTGGCCGTTCATGCCACTGATAGCGGCTTGTGCCTCAGCATCACTGCCCATTTCCACAAAGCCGAAGCCCTTGGAGCGGCCAGTGTCGCGTTCCATCATGACTTTGGCACTGGAGACAGCACCGTGAGCAGCGAAAGCCTGTTGAAGGTCTTCATCACGGAAAGAATAAGGCAGATTGCCTACGTAAAGTTTGTTGCCCATGAAAGGACTCCTGAAAATAACTCAAAACGCGATTTAGTCCGATCACCACTCAACCCACTATCAACAACAAACTTGTCAAGACTTCAAGCAGACGGGAAACTGACTACATACCGCAAACGCGTATGCCGATTCCTCGGCAATACCCCTCTATTATGCGCCAAGTGGACAAAAATACAAACTATTTTTCTGAGTTGATCGTGTTTTGTGAAAATAAAGAGCCAAAGTCTGCTAGACGGCGACCTGACATCAACGTTCGTAACGCGTCTCAGGGCAGACGCTTTCGTCGGACTACCAATTCACCTCCCGGTCTGGCGTGGAGCCAATGCGGTGAATCGATAAATCTGCGCCTTCAAATTCTTCCTCCTGCGACATGCGCAGCCCCATGGTTGCTTTGAGGATTCGGTAAAGCAGCCAGCCAGCAATCAGCGCCCAAGACACGCCCATCGCGGTACCCATCAGTTGCGCGGAAAAGCTCACTCCGCCCAGACCACCGAGGGCTTTGCTTCCAAAAATTCCAGCAGCCAGGCCGCCCCAGGCACCGCACAGGCCGTGCAGCGGCCACACGCCCAAGACGTCGTCAATCTTCCATCTGTTTTGTGTGAGCGTGAACATCACGACAAAAATCGCGCCAGCGATACCGCCCACCACCAGCGCGCCCAGCGGGTGCATCAGGTCTGAGCCTGCACAAACCGCAACCAGACCCGCCAGCGGGCCGTTATGGATGAAGCCCGGGTCGTTCTTGCCCACTGCCAGCGCGACCAAGGTACCGCCTACCATCGCCATCAAAGAATTCACCGCCACGAGGCCCGATATTTTGTCGATCGTTTGTGCGCTCATCACATTGAAGCCGAACCAGCCCACTGTCAGAATCCAAGCACCGAGTGCCAAAAAGGGAATGTTAGACGGTGGATGCGCGCTGATAGAGCCATCTTTGCGATATCGGTTCGCGCGCGCACCCAGCAAAATAATGGCCGGCAGCGCCAGCCAGCCGCCTACGGCATGCACCACCACCGAACCCGCGAAGTCGTGGAACTCTTCCCCGGTTATCGCCTTGATCCAGGCTTGAATCCCGAACTGCTGATTCCACACAATACCTTCAAAGAACGGGTAAATAAAGCCCACGATGACCGCCGTTGCGATCAGTTGCGGCCAAAACTTGGCGCGTTCGGCAATACCGCCTGAAATGATTGCGGGAATCGCTGCGGCAAACGTCAACAGGAAGAAAAACTTCACCAGGTCATAACCGTTTTTCGCAGCGAGTTGCTCGGCGCCAACGAAAAAGCTGGTGCCATACGCTACACCGTAGCCGACCAAAAAGTAAACTACGGTCGAGACCGAAAAATCCACCAGAATCTTCACCAGCGCGTTGACCTGATTCTTTTTGCGTACAGTTCCCAACTCCAGGAACGCGAAACCAGCATGCATGGCCAGCACCATGATGCCGCCCAATAAGATGAACAAGGCATCCGAGCCCTGTTTTAGTGCTTCCATACGATCCTCTTTGATGTGAAATGATTGTTTATGGTGCGAATCTTCGGATTTTTTCCGAAACGCACCAGATTGAAGCAAAAAACGCGCCAGTTGTTTGGCGACGAGCGCATTACACGCCGTGTGCCGATTTGCGCAGTGCAATAGTCTGAGCCGTTAATCTTACTTACCCAGCGAGGGCTGTCCAAATATTTCCCAGTTGCTATACTGGATTTGCGCCGATTTGCCACAGCTTGCGGGCGCGTAATAAGTTCAGCTAAAGACGCATGCCCACCCGGCCTCGCTCCCTTAAGCTAACTAAGCTAAATCCAAGGATCGAGATACCGGGTTTTGTTTTTTCCAGTGATTGATTGCAACAGATGTTTGCCACGCCCCAGTCGATGCACTTCGCCGATGTGCTGCCTTTGCACAGTGGCGCGAGCCTGCGTTCCTACGACGTGAGTTTTGAGACCTACGGCAGATTGAACGCGGGAAAAAGCAACGCGGTGCTGATCTGCCACGCGCTGAATGCCTCGCACCACGTTGCGGGTGTGTACGAGGGGCAAAATAAATCCGAAGGCTGGTGGGACACCATGATTGGCCCCGGCAAACCGGTCGATACGAATCGCTTTTTCGTGATTGGTGTGAACAACCTGGGCTCCTGCTTTGGCTCTACCGGGCCGATGCATGTCAACCCGGACACGGGCCGCGTCTATGGGGCCGATTTTCCGGTGATGACGGTTGAAGACTGGGTTAACTCGCAGGCGCGGTTGATGGACGCTCTAGGCATCCAAACCCTGGCTGCGGTGATGGGCGGCTCGCTGGGTGGTATGCAGGCGCTAAGCTGGGCACTTCAATATCCCGATCGCGTGCGCCATGCGGTGGTGATCGCCAGCGCGCCGAACCTGACCGCTGAGAACATCGCGTTCAACGAAGTGGCCCGCCGAGCTATTACCACCGACCCGGATTTCAACGGCGGCCACTTTTACGCTGACGCGCACAAGCCAGAGACCAAACCCAAGGTGGGCCTGCGCATTGCCCGCATGATTGGCCACATTACTTATTTAAGTGACGATGTGATGAACGAGAGGTTCGGCCGTGAGCTTGCAGGCGGTAGTGCGATCAAGTTTTCTACCCAGGATGTTGAGTTTCAAATCGAAAGTTACTTGCGATACCAAGGCGACAAGTTCGCCGAGTACTTTGATGCCAACACCTATTTGCTGATCACCCGCGCGCTGGATTATTTTGACCCCGCGCGCCAATATGGTGGAAATCTGAGCCTGGCGCTGGCCCGCGCGACGGCCAAGTTCCTGCTGGTCAGCTTCACCACGGATTGGCGCTTTTCACCCAAGCGCAGCCGCGAGCTGGTCAAAGCCCTGTTAGACAACCGCCGCGACATCAGCTACGCCGAAATCGACGCACCCCACGGTCATGATGCATTTTTGCTCGATGATGCCCGCTACATGAGCGTAGTACGCTCCTATTTTGATGGCGTTTACGCGACGCTCGGGAGTAAATTTTGAGTGACTTATCCACCATGGACGTGATCGCCAGCCTGGTGCCGCAAGGCGCGCGCGTGCTCGATTTAGGCTGCGGCGACGGCGCGCTGCTCGCGCACTTGCAAAAAACACGCGGCTGTAGCGGCTACGGCGTGGAAATTGACGATGCCAACGTGCTGGCCTGCGTCAAGCGCGGTGTGAACGTGATCCAGCTCAACCTGGACGAAGGCTTGACGATGTTTGACGATGCCTCGTTCGACGTCGTGCTGCAAATCGACACGCTGCAACATCTGCGCAATGCCGAGGTGATGCTGCGGGAGACCGCGCGCGTAGGTCGCACAGGGATCGTGGCCTTCCCCAACTTCGCGCATTGGCCGAATCGCCTGAGCGTATTGCGCGGGCGCATGCCCGTCACCAAGCGCCTTCCCTACCAGTGGTATGACACGCCGAACATCCGCGTCGGCACGTTTGCAGATTTTGAAACGCTGGCCGAGCGAAACCAGTTGAAAATATCTAACAAGTTCGGTCTGCAAGACAGTCGCAGCGTGTACTTTGCGCCAAACCTGCGCGCGGGCACGGCGGTTTTCAAGTTTTCAGCCTGAATCAAAGGAAAATCAAAGGAAATCATGCGTACGTCACTCCCCAAAGTTCTTGTATTTGACATCTTCGGCACCGTGGTCGACTGGCACGGCAGCATCGCCAAAGAGGTGAATGCCATGGGCCTGCACGTCGACGGTGGCGAATTCGCGCTGGCTTGGCGTGCGGGTTATCAGCCGGCGATGAAGCGCGTGATGTCGGGCGAGCTGGGCTGGACGCTGATCGACGACCTGCACCGCATGATCCTGGACGAGATCCTCACCAAATTCAAAATCACGCACTTGAGTGAGGCCGACAAGCGCCACCTGAACAAGGCCTGGCACCGGCTGGATGCCTGGCCGGACTCGGTGGCAGGCTTGACCCGGCTTAAAACCAAATTCACGATCTGTACCCTGTCCAACGGCAATTTGGGCCTGCTCACCAACATGGCCAAGCGCGCGGGGTTGCCTTGGGACTGCATCTTGTCAGCAGAGGTGTTTCGTGCTTACAAGCCGCATCCATCAACTTATTTAGGCGCGGCCAAAGTGTTTGATCTGGCCCCAGGCGAGGTGATGCTGGTCGCAGCGCATCAAGATGATCTGGCCGCTGCGCGCGACTGCGGTTTGCAAAGCGCCTTTATCGAACGGCTGCACGAGTTTGGCGCGAACCAGCCGAGCGATGTCTCACCCAACGCGGCCAACACCTGGCACGCCACGAACTTGGTGACGCTGGCCGACCAGTTGGGCTGTTGAGCCGCCAGTGTTTCGCGTCAACGCGGTCGTCTAATCGGCATGACGGTTTGGGCCGACAGGAATGGCATCAGGGTTGCCCGCGCAGGCACTCAATGCCAGCATGGTCAGCACGGCAAAGTGAGTGCGGTTGTTGTGAAGAAAAAGCATAATCTGCATCGGATGTGTGTTGTCCGCCTAGGAGTGTTTCATGAACGCCAGAGTTTCCGAATTCGCGCTGAACGCCACCCAAGCGCTAAGCCAGGTCAGCCAGCAGTGGGACAGCGACATCGTGCGCCAAATCACCAACTACATCGCCATCCCGGCCAAGTCGCCGATTTTCGACCCCGACTGGGCCGCCCATGGTTACATCGACACGGTGATGCGCAACGCAGCCGATTGGGTGCGCGCTCAAAAAGTGGAGGGCCTGACGCTTGACGTTATCAGCCTGCCGGGGCGCACGCCGGTGCTGTTTTTTGAAGTGCCCGCGTCAACTGGCAATAACGGCAAGACGGCAAGCGCAGCGGTCAAAACCACATCTGGCCAAACCGTGTTGATGTATGGCCACCTGGACAAACAACCCGAATTCACGGGCTGGCGCTCGGACTTGGGGCCGTGGACACCCAAGTACGAAGACGGCAAGCTCTATGGCCGCGGCGGTGCTGACGATGGCTACGCGGTGTATGCCAGCATCGCGGCGATTCAGGCGCTCAAAACCCAAGGCGTGGCGCACCCGCGCATCGTGGGTTTGATTGAAACTTGCGAAGAAAGTGGCTCGCGCGACTTGCTGCCGTATGTGGATGCGCTGCGCGAACCGGGTCGCAACCGCTTGGGTGATGTGGCGCTGGTGATTTGCCTGGACTCGGGTGCCGGCAACTACGACCAACTGTGGCTCACCAGCAGCCTGCGCGGCATGGCCACGGGCGTGTTGAAGGTTGAAATATTGACCGAGGGCGTGCATTCCGGTGATGCCAGTGGCCTGGTGCCATCAAGCTTTCGCATCATGCGCCAGGTGCTGGATCGATTGGAAGACAGCGCCACCGGCCGCCTGCTGCCCGCCAGCTTCCATTGCGAAATACCTGCCGATCGGCTGGCGCAAGCGAAGGCCACAGCGGCGATCTTGGGCGATGAAGTCCACAAGCGCTTCCCCTGGGCGCATTACGACTGTGGTGGCTCCACTGCGTTCGCACTGCCCACCACCACCGACCCGGTGCAAGGCTTGCTTAACCGAACTTGGTCGCCCACTTTGAGCGTGACGGGTGCAGAAGGCTTTCCTGCCATGCAAGACGCAGGCAACGTGCTGCGCCCGTACACCGCGTTCAAACTCAGCCTGCGCCTGCCGCCTTTGGTGGATGCGGCAACGGCTGTGCAAGAACTTAAAACCCTGCTGGAAGACAACGCGCCGTACCAGGCCAAGGTCACCTTCAATGGCGCGGGCGGTGCCACCGGCTGGAACGCGCCGTGTACCTCGCCGTGGTTTGAGCAGGCTTTGAACGAGGCCTCAACCGCGCACTTTGGCGCACCCTGCGGCTACATCGGCCAGGGCGGCACAATTCCGCTGATGAACATGCTGTCGCAGGGCTTCCCGCAGGCGCAGATGATGGTCTGCGGTGTGCTGGGGCCGCGCAGCAATGCCCACGGCCCCAACGAGTTTCTGCATGTGCCGTATGCCAAGAAGCTCACCGCAGCCGTGGCGCATGTGATTGCGCAATTGCCGTAAAACCGCGCGATTGATGTCGCGATGACTGCCGAGACCACCCTGTCCACCTTCGTTGCCAGCGACGGCGACAACCTGGCCGTGCAAGACTGGCCGCTGGAGCCCGGCCAGCCGCTGCGCGGTGTGGTCATCATCGTGCATGGTCTGGGCGAGCATGCGGGCCGCTACGACCACGTGGCGCGCCGCTTGAACCACTGGGGCTTTGCCGTGCGCAGCTATGACCAGTACGGCCACGGCGAATCGGGCGGGCCGCATGGCGGGTTGACATCGGATGACCGCCTGCTCGATGACCTGGCCGACATCGTTGACAGCACCCGCCTGCGGATGAAAAAAGGCAGCCCGCTGATCCTGCTGGGCCACAGCATGGGTGGCGTGGTGACCGGCCTGTTTGTGGCGCGGGCGGTGCGGGAGGTGGATGCGCTCATTCTTTCGTCCCCCGCGCTGGATCCGGGCTTGAACGCGTTTCAAAAGTTGCTGCTGGCCACCCTGCCGAAAATCGCCCCCAACCTGCGCATAGGCAACGGCCTGGACGTGATGAAAATCTCGCACGACCCGGCCGTGGTTGACGACTACAAAAAAGACCGCCTCATTCATGACCGTGTCAGCGCCCGACTGGCCCTCTTCATTGCCACTGCGGGGGCCGCCACGCTCGCCGCCGCGCCGCGCTGGAAGCTGCCCACGCTGCTTATGTACGCAGGCGCGGATGCCTTGGTCAACCCGCAAGGCAGCCGACGTTTCAGTGAGCTTGCACCCGCGACGGTTGTCACATCACGCTGTTTCGATGCGCTGTACCACGAGATATTCAATGAGCTGGAAGCCGAGCCGGTATTCGCTGAGCTGAAGGTTTGGCTGGATGTGCGGTTTTGACATTGGTCATTTTGGGGTCTTGAGCTTCAATATATACTACAAATGTAGTAAAAAATAGCCAAAATTACCCCAAAATCTGCCCAAAACCGTTTTGCAGCTCAAATTATGCATAAGACAAGCATCTAGCCCACGAAATATATGCACAGTCAGCTATGTTAAGTATAGCAAACTAGATTGAATCTGAAGACTCAATCCTTAAGCCACCCCGCTCACTGCGGTACGGCGCAAATGCATCGCCAGCCAACCCAGCGCCAGCGCGACCAGCACGACGGGGATGATCGAGCCCAAGTTCAGCAACGTCCAGCCTTGCGTGGTGACCAGCACGCCGGAGGCCAGTGAACTCACCGCCAGTGTTGCAAACACGAAGAAGTTCAAAGCGCCTTGGGCGCGGTCTTTTTCCTCGGGCGCGTAGGTTTGCAGCGACAGCGTGGTGCTCCCGGTGAAGAGAAAATTCCAGCCTACGCCGAGCAAAAACAAGGCGGCAAGGAACTGATGCAGATCCACGCCCGACAGCGCAATTGCAATGCACAGCGCGTTCAACACCACGCCCACGCCCATGATCGGCAGTACGCCAAATCGCTTGATCAAATGCCCGGTGAAAAAACCGGGGGCAAACATGCCAATCACGTGCCATTCCAGCACCAAGGCCACGTCCGAAAACGGCAACTGGCATTGCTGCATGGCAAGAGGCGTGGCGGCCATCAGCAGGTTCATCACGCCATAACTCAAGGCGCCAGCAGCGGCGGCGACGATGAATACCGGTTGGCTCATGATGACCGACAGCGGGCGGCCGCCTGAGGACGCGGTTTTCGGCAGAGGTGGCGGGAATTGAATAAAGCTCATCAGTACGATGGCGACCAGCGCAACCCCGGCCAGCGCGAGATAAGCACCGGCAAACGGTACGCTGAACAGGGTGCGCGTTTGTGCGGCCAGGTTGGGGCCGAGCACGGCCCCAATCAAGCCACCCGCGAGCACCATGGAAACCGCTTTCTCGCGCCAATCAGCCGTGACGAGCTCAGCCGCAGCAAAACGATAGAGGCCCGCATTGGCGTTGTAGTACCCGGCGATAACGGTCGCCGTACACAGCAGCCAGAAATCTTTATTGAACGCCGCATAGGTACACAGCAGTGCCGAGAAAAATGCCACCGCCAAGCCGATTTGAAAAGAGGTTCTGCGGCCAAATCGCGTCTGCGTTTTGGCCACCACGCCAGTGGACAGCGCGCCACCCACCACATAGCCCATCACCGGCAACGTGGCCATCCAGCCAAACGGTGCCAGGCTGAAGCCCACCAGGCCATTGATGGCGATGAAGACCACGTTGTTGGTGAGGAAAAGCCCCTGGCAGATTGCCAGCAGCCAGAGGTTCTTTTTCATGCGAGAAGTGTAAGCGCCGCCAGCGCAGCCGTCTCGGCGCGCAGCACGCGCGGGCCGAGGGATACGCGGGCAAATCCGCTGGTTATTGCCGCCAGCTCCTCGCTGTCGCTCAAACCGCCTTCAGGGCCAGAGAGAAATGTCATTGCGTCATCAGACATCGCCTTGCGCACGGCTTCCTGCAAGGGGACGCTCCCGTCGCGCAACGACAGCAGATACGCATGGCCCGATCGATGCGTTTTGAGCCACGAAGCAAGACTTACGACCGCGTGAATCACCGGCACGCGGTTGCGCCGGCACTGCTCGCACGCGGCCACAGCGATGCTTTGCCAATGCACTTGCTTTTTGTCAGCCCGCTCGCCAGACAGCCGCAGCACGCTGCGCTCGGTGATCAATGGCTGGATGCTGGCCACGCCCAGCTCGGTGGCCTTTTCAACCAGCCAGTCCATGCGGTCGTTGGCGGGCATGCCCACGGCCAGATGAACCGGGCGGGCAGCTTCGCGTTCGATGGCGTTGTGCGGGCCGATTTTGACTTCTACGTCGCTGCGGCCCATGCGGGTGACGGTCGCTTCAAACTCGCCGCCCCATGGAGCATCACCGTTGAACAGCGTGATGCTGTCACCCGGCTGTAGCCGCAGCACCTGCACGTGGCGCGCTGCCCCCGCAGGCAAGCTCAGGCTGTCGCCAGTCGCCATCGGCACGGGGCAGTAAAAACGCGGCATCAGCAGGCGCTGCTAAACCCGACCGTACGCAAACCCGGTCGCGGCTTCTATGCCCTCCACGCGGTCAATCAGGCGCAACAGCGGTTTCAATTCGCGGTAGCGGCTGCACGTGGCGCGGATGTAGTCGATAAAGCGTGGTGTGTCTGCCAGGTACTGCGGCTTGCCGTCACGCAATGTCAGCCGTGCAAAGATGCCGGCAATTTTCAGATGGCGCTGCAGGCCCATCCATTCCACGCCCAGGTAAAACTCGCCAAAATCGTCACCGACTGGCAGGCCCGCCTTGCGTGCTTTTTCCCAATAGCGGATGGTGATGTCCAGCACAAAGTCTTCTTCCCAGGTCAAAAAGGCATCGCGCATCAGGCTGGCAATGTCGTAGGTGATGGGGCCGTAGACGGCATCCTGAAAGTCAAGAACACCTGGAGGGTTTCCAGCCATCAAATTCCGCGGCATGAAGTCGCGATGCACATAAACCGACGGCCCCATTAAATTATGCGCAACGATGTGCTTGAACGCGGCATCCAGCGTGCTGCGAACATCGCCTTCAACGGCAATGCCCCGGTGGCGCGCCAAATACCAGTCGGGAAACAGCTCAAGTTCGCGACGCAGCAGCGCCTCATCGTAGGGCGGCAGAATGCCCGGCTTGGACGCGAGTTGCCAGGAAATCAGCGCATCGACCGCCTGCAAGTAGCTGGTCTCATTGGCCTGCGGGTTGTCTCGCACCATGGCTTGCATCATGGTCTTGTCGCCCATGTCACTGAGCAGCAAGAAGCCGTGGGCGACATCCCAGTCCAGCACCTGCGGCACGGTCAGCCCCGCATCGGCCATCAGGCGGTCGACATCAACGAACGGCTTGCTGTCTTCCTTCTCGGGTGGCGCGTCCATGATGATGCGCGTGCCATTGGCAGAGTCAACCCGCAAATAGCGCCGAAAGCTGGCATCGGCAGAGGCAAGACGAAGTGTTACGGATTGCAATGAATGGGCGCTCAAGCCCTGCAGCCAAGTGTTGAAGGCGGCTTCACGCGCAGGGTCTGTCCAGATCACTGGCGCGGTGTGGGGCATGGGGGAGGGTGGGCTTAGGCTCATGGATAATCCATTCTACAAAGTGATGCGTGACCTTATCTTTGACAAACTGCCCGTTCAACCCCGAACACCTTCCTCATCCATGAAGCAGAAACTGACGCGACATGCTCAGTTCGCGATGATTCTGTGTGTGTTTGCGAACCACAGCCCGGCTCAGGCACAGACATCAATTGCGCTGCCGCCACCTGGCACCTCGCAACCCCCACTGATGCTCAAGCCAACCCTTCAACTGCAAGAGCGACTGCCGGCATCGCAACGCGGCGCGCTGCCCACATACCTGTATGCCGAGCGTGCCAGTGGCCGCACCGATCTGGAAACCGTGCTGGAAGGCAACGCCGTGCTGCGCCGTGGCGATTTGGTCGTGCGTGCTGACCGGCTGGAGCACAACCAGGTGGATGACTTGGCCAAAGCGACGGGCAACGTCTACATCAACCGCGCAGGCAACGTCTACGAGGGGCCGTTGCTGGAGCTCAAAGTCGATGCGTTTGAAGGCTTCTTCCTCAAGCCGAGCTACCAATTTCTGCAAGGCGGCCATGGTCAGGCAGACCGGGTGGATTTTCTGGATGAGAAGCGCTCCATCATTACCAACGCCACCTACACCACGTGCCGGCGGTTGCCCGGCCCGAGTTGGATGCCCGACTGGATATTGAAAGCCGCGTCGCTGACGCTGGACTACGAGGAAGACATTGGCGTGGCCAAGGGCGCGGTGCTGAGCTTCAAAGGCCTGCCGATTTTGCCCGTGCCGTACTTGAGCTTTCCATTGAGCGACCAGCGCAAATCTGGTTTTTTGCCGCCCACGATTGGGCTGGACAACGTCAACGGTGCTGAGCTTGCCGTGCCCTATTACTGGAACATCGCTCCGAACCGCGATGCCAAGTTTTCGTCCACGCTGATGACCAAACGCGGTGTGAATTTGGGCGGTGAATTTCGCTACTTGGAGGCCAACTACGCGGGAACGGTCGGTGCTACGTGGATGCCCGGTGACGCGCTGCGCGCAAGCGACCGCTGGAGCGTGACGTCGGTTTATAACGGTGTGATCGACAGCCCCATCGCGGCGCTGGGCAAACTCGGCGTGAGCGTCAACCTCAACCGTGTCAGCGACGACAACTACTGGAAAGACTTCACCCGCGAGAGCAACAGCAGCAGTTTTGGCACCAGCAGCCTGACGCAGCGCCTGTTGGCCAATGAGGCCAAAGTGTCTTGGGCGCGGGGCGATTTTGCAGCCAGCGTGCGGGCGTTGAAGTGGCAAACACTGCAAGATGTGGACTCGCCCATCGTCCCGCCGTACGATCGCTTGCCGCAACTGGTGGGGCGCTATGCGCGGGGTGTGGCTGGGTTCGACGTGTCGGTCGATGCCGACCACACCCAATTCGATGCCGACCGCAACCTCACGGGGCAACCCAACGCGCGGCGCACTTTCGCCTTGGCGCAGGTCAGCCGCACCTGGGACAGCCCGGGTTGGTTCGTTCGCCCGAAGCTTCAATTGCATGGCGCGCAATACGAGTTTGATGCGCCGCTCACCCATGGCGCAACAACCGCCAGCCGAGTCGTGCCGACGTTCAGTCTTGACAGTGGCCTGGTGTTCGAACGCGAGGCCAACTACTTTGGCCGCGACCTGCTGCAAACGCTGGAGCCGCGCCTGTTTTATGTGGCCACGCCGTTTCGCGATCAAAACCTGCTGCCCAATTACGACTCGGGCGCGACCGACTTCAACTTCGCCACCATCTATACCGAGAATGCCTTTGTCGGCAATGACCGCATCTCGGACAACAATCTGTTGACGCTGGGCGTCTCCACCCGCTTGCTGGACCCGAAAGACGGTGCCGAAGTGGCGCGCTTGAGCGTCGCGCAGCGTTTGCGGCTGGAAGACCAGCTCGTCACCTTGCCCGGCGGCGCGCCGGTGGTGGAGCGTTTCAGTGATATTTTGCTGGGTGCAGGCCTGAGCTGGAACCCGCGTTGGTCGATGGATTCCACCGTTCAGTTCAACCCCAAAACCGAAAAATCCACCCGCGCCACCCTCGGTGCCCGCTACAGCCCCGGCAACTACCGCGTCGTCACCGCCGCGTACCGCTTCCAGCGTGATTCGAGCGAACAACTCGACATCGGCTGGCAATGGCCGTTGAACGACCTGTGGGGCGACAAAGGGCAAGACTTGGGGGCAGGACGCGGTTTAGGCGAAGGGCAGTGGTACAGCGTAGGGCGGTTGAACTTCAGCCTGGCAGACCGCAAGCTGGTCGATGCGGTGATTGGCCTGGAGTACGACGCAGGTTGCTGGCTGGCCCGCTTCGTGGTGGAGCAATTGCAAACTGGACTGGCATCGGCCAACCAGCGCATCATGTTTCAACTGGAGTTTGTAGGCTTTGCGCGGGTTGGTGCCAACCCGTTGAAGTCACTCAAGGATAATATCCCGCGCTACCAATATTTGCGCGAGCAGACCAGCACGCCCAGCCGCTTCAGCAATTACGATTGACACACCATGATTTTTCGCGTTTTGGCAATCGCCGCCCTCCTCGCCACCTTGGCCCCGCTCGGTGCTAAAGCGCAGGGCCTCAAGCCGCTACAAACACCGACGCAGACCTCGCCGCGGGTTGGCTCTGACCGTCCCCAGCAGGCGGACTTCATCGTCGCCATCGTCAACTCCGAGCCCATCACGAATGGTGAAGTTCGAGTCGAGGCGGCGCGGCTGGCCCAGCAACTGGCGCAGGCGCGCCGCCCGCAGCCCAGCGCCAGCGAACTCACCCGCGTGGTGCTGGAGCGCATGATCAGCGACAAGGCGCAGGTGCAACTGGCCCGCGAAATGGGCCTGCGAGTGGACGAGGCGATGGTGGATCAGGCCGAGCTGGGTGTGGCGCAGCAAAACCGCATTGATGTTCGAGAGCTGCGCCGTCGCCTGGCGGCCGATGGCTTGAGCCTGGCCCAATTTCGCACCCAGTTGCGCGACCAGTTGCTGCTGTCGCGCATTCGTGAGCGTGAGGTGGATGCCCGCGTGCGGGTGACCGATGCCGAGGTTGATCAATTCATGCGCGACGAGCAGCTCGCCAGCAGCGCCGCACCGGAAGAAATCAACGTGGCGCAAATATTGGTGGCAGTACCTGAATCCGCCACCCCTGCGCAGATCGCGGCGTTGCAAGCCAAAGCGCAAAGCGTGTTGACCCGTGTACGCGCGAACGAAGACTTTGGCAAACTCGCCCGCGACGTGTCGGACGCGCCAGACCGCGCCAGCGGCGGGCAAATGGGACTGCGCCCGCCCGACCGATTGCCCCCGCTCTTCAGCGATGCCACCAAAAACCTGAATGAAGGCGCGATCACCGACGTGCTGCGCTCTGGCGCGGGCTTCCATATTTTGAAGGTGATTGAGAAGCGTACACCCGGCATCGCAATGGTCACGCAAAACCGCGCGCGCCATATTTTGTTGCGCTCCACCGCCCAGATGAATGAAACCCAGGCCCGTGAGAAGTTGACCGACATCCGGCGCCGCGTGCAGGCGGGCCAAGCCGATTTTGCGACACTGGCGCGTGAAAACTCGCAGGACGGTAGCGCGCCCCAAGGCGGCGATCTGGGCTGGGCCAGCCCTGGCCAGTTTGTGCCAGAGTTTGAGGCCGTGATCGATTCCCTGCAGCCCAACCAGATCAGCGAGCCCTTTGTGTCGCGCTTTGGCATGCATGTAATCGAGCTGGTCGAACGCCGCACAGTGCCGCTGGGTTTGAAGGAGCAGCGAGAGGTCGTTCGCAACCAGTTGCGCGATAAAAAACTCGATACAGCCTATGCCGCTTGGGCACAGGACGTTCGCGGCCGTGCCTACGTCGAGATGCGTGAACCACCGATACAGTGAAGCATATTCCCCGCAAACGCTTCGGTCAGCACTTTTTGGCCGATGCGGGAATCATCGAAACCATCGTCAAAGAGATAGCTCCGCAGCCCAGCGATGCGATGGTTGAAATCGGCCCCGGCCTGGCGGCTTTGACGCAGCCGTTGGTCGAACGCTTGGGGCAGTTGACGGTGATCGAGCTGGATCGCGATTTGGCCCATAAACTGCGCGCTCACCCGGCGTTGACGGTGATTGAGTCTGATGTGCTGAATGTGGACTTCGCACTGCTCGCGGCCCGACTGTCGGCACCGCAAAAATTGCGCGTCGTAGGAAATCTGCCCTACAACATCTCCACGCCGATCTTGTTTCACCTGCTCGATTTCGTCGATGTCATCCAAGACCAGCACTTCATGCTGCAAAAAGAAGTGATCGACCGCATGGTCGCCAAACCCGCCACCTCAGACTATGGTCGCCTGAGCGTGATGCTGCAATGGCGCTACGCGATGGAAAGCGTGCTGTTCGTCCCACCCGAGAGTTTTAATCCGCCGCCGCGCGTCAACAGCGCCGTCGTGCGCATGGTTCCCCGCGGGGACTTTGCCTCGGTCGATGTGAATCGCCTGAGCGAAGTGGTGAGGGTCGCCTTCAGCCAGCGTAGAAAGCTGCTGCGTCATTCGTTGGGCAAGTGGCTGGAATTAAAGTCTTTCAGTGGCACATTTGATGTTCAGCGCCGAGCCGAAGAAGTGCCTGTAGCGCAATACGTTGCGCTCGCGCAGGAGTTGAATTAAAAAAGCCCGCATAAGCGGGCTTGACGGACTTGGCAGTTTTGAAACCGTCATTACGCCAACGGATTTCGTTCCAAGATCAGCGCGAGACAAGGCGCAGCGACGCAGACAGTGCTTTCAGCACGGCAAGGAGCTGCAACGCCGTATCGCGTTGATATTGGAGCGAAATCATGCGGCGGCTAGCCAGTAGCTGGCGTTGAACGGACTGCTCATCCGCAACGCAAACGCCGACACATCCAACAACTTGTCCGTGGGCATTTTCTCGCCCGTTTCGTTGACTAATTCAATGCCTGAGAGGTTTTCAGCGGCACGGTTGTCGCTTTTGGCCTCGTTCGCCCGTTCTGCTTGGCTGGTGTGTGCAGAACGGGCTACAGAAAAGAATAGAAGCATCGGAACGGGATTTTCCGATCTCCCCAGTAGTCGGCGGCATCGCGGAAGATGTCCAGCAGTTGCTCGCGCGCCTCCTTGTCAAACTTGAGGTTGGCAGGAATATGCTCCAGCACGGCGATGAAGCCGGGCTGTGGGCCGGATTTGTGAACCGGGTCGGTCATGCTGTCGTACAACGCGTCAAAGTTTTTGCCAACGTGCATGGGCAACATGAACTGCTGACCAATCATGTCCAGCACGTCCTGTTTCGTCAACGCGTTGGCCAGGTTGGCGTACAGAAAATGCTGGCCCATATGAATCGCGGCATCCTGCAAATCCTGCACGCGAAACGCGCGAATGGACTGCACAATGTTGGTGCGCACGCCCTTCAAGGGCGTGTCATTTGAGGCGCGGGATGGCGTTTCACTGCCATCGCCCGCAGGCTTGGGCGCGTGGCTGGTGCCTGGCGCTGGGTTGTCGTTACGAACTTGCATAATCGCGTCCACTTCACTTTCTCTAAAATTACAAAACTCTTTTAAAAAACTCATGAATTACAACGACTGTCAGGGCTGGATCCGGCGAAAACTCGAATAATGATCTGCCGTGTAAAAACATGAATCTGGCGTTTTGGGTTGCCCACCGCACACGATGCGCTTGGCTCCCCGGTCTCTTGAACCTGGCGTTTTAACGGTGTATTCCCGGTAAAACCCGCGTTTTGCTGTAGGTAACAACCGTTCACGGTTGCCAAACACGGTGCCGTCCTTGTCGTAAGCAAACGGGCCACCCTGGTGAATCCGCTCATAAGTTTGCTGGCCCTGCTGCGGCAATTCTGTAACCTTGATCGTCGCCAAACTGTCGGGAACCGCAGGCTTGGCGTACACGCCTGAGGGTGCAACACTCGCAACAACCAATATTGCAGTAAGCGCTAACTTAGTCGAGTGTTCGACGAAATACCTTACCGAACATTTCGACAGCCAACTTTTCGCCACAGATAACCCCACTTATTAACCTGAAAGAAGGGTTCGGGTTAACCCGAAACTCTTAACCCGTCTAGTGTCGCGCATTTGGGTAAAAAACGCAAGTGCCTGCTCAAAAAATAAGCAGGCCTGGGTGGGATTGCGTCAGTAAGTTAGCACCAGCTTCTTATTTTGGTTACACAAAAAGGAGCTAGCGGCTGGCGTTTGCGTCAGCTACGGTGAGTGCTGTCATATTCACAACGCGCCGCACGGTGGTGCTGGCAGTCAAGATGTGCACCGGTTTTGCGGCTCCGAGCAACACCGGGCCGATCGCAATATTGCCGCCGGCTGCGGTTTTCAGCAGGTTGTAGGCGATATTGGCGGCATCGATGTTGGGCAGCACCAACAGGTTGGCATTACCTTCCAGGCTGCTATTGGGCATGAGAATCTTACGGGCAGCACTGTCCAGCGCCACGTCACCATGCATCTCACCGTCGACCTCCAGCCATGGCGCCTCGACGCGCAGAATCTCCAGCGTGCGGCGCATCTTCACTGCACTGGGCAGGTTGCTTGAGCCAAAGTTGGAATGACTGAGCAGCGCCGCCTTCGGATGTAGACCAAAACGCTTCATTTCTTCGGCCGCCATGACCGTGATTTCAGCCAGCTCTTGTGCCGTCGGGTCGTAGTTGACGTGGGTGTCAACCAGGAAAATCTGGCGATCTGGCAGCATCAAGCCGTTCATGCAGGCATAGACGCGAACGTCCTGCTCGGTGCTGGGGCTGCCACCGGCGCGCTTGCCAATGACTTGGTCGATGTAGTGCAGATGTATCGCGGTCGTGCCCCAGGTGCCGCAAATCAGTCCATCCACATCGCCTTTGTGCAGCAGCATGGCACCAATCAGGGTCAAGCGACGGCGCATTTCAATCTTGGCGACCTGTACGGTTACGCCTTTGCGCTCGGTCATGCGGTGGTAGGTTTGCCAGAAGTCGCGGTAGCGGTGGTCTTGCTCAACGTTGACGACGTCATAGTCCAGCGCTTCTTTTAGGCGCAGGCCAAACTTCTCGATGCGCTGCGCAATGATGGCGGGCCGGCCGATCAGCGTGGGCCGGGCCAGGCCTTCGTCCACCACAATTTGCGCTGCACGCAAGATGCGCTCGTCTTCCCCTTCCGCATAGGCCACGCGCTTCTTCAACGCTTTCTTGGCGGCATTGAAGATCGGCTTCATCGTCGTGCCCGAGGCGTAGACGAAACTTTGCAACCGCTCGACGTACGCATCCATGTCTGCAATGGGACGCAGTGCGACACCGCTGTCGGCTGCGGCTTTGGCCACGGCAGGTGCAATCTTCATCATCAAGCGCGGATCAAACGGCTTGGGGATCAAATACTCCGGTCCAAATTGCAGCGCCTCGCCGACGTAGGCAGCGGCCACCACTTCGCTTTGCTCGGCCTGCGCCAATTCGGCAATCGCGTACACAGCGGCAATTTCCATCTCGACCGTGATGGTCGATGCCCCGGCATCCAGCGCGCCGCGAAAGATGTACGGAAAGCACAAAACGTTGTTGACCTGGTTCGGGTAGTCGGTGCGACCGGTGGCCATGATTGCATCGCTGCGCACCGCTTTCACATCTTCGGGCGTGATCTCAGGGTTAGGGTTGGCTAGCGCGAGGATCAACGGACGCGGCGCCATCTTCGCGACCATGTCTTTCTTCAGCACGCCGCCGGCTGACAGGCCCAGGAAGATGTCGGCGCCTTCAATTACCTCGCTCAATGTGCGGGCCGACGTTTTTTGCGCGAAGACGATCTTGTCTTCATCCATCAGCTCGGTAC
Source organism: Rhodoferax sp. (assembly GCA_031416195.1). Lineage (GTDB taxonomy): Bacteria > Pseudomonadota > Gammaproteobacteria > Burkholderiales > Burkholderiaceae_C > JANYCG01. The sequence goes on along the minus strand of JANOTE010000139.1, from coordinate 7,357 downwards.
GGCCTTCGTAGACCACGCCCGCCAAATCGGTTACGAAAATGTTTTCACGCGGAATGCCGATTTTGACCAGCAGCCCCAGGCAGGCCAGGGCCGCAGCACCTGCGCCCGACGTCACCAATTTGACGCTTTTCAAGTCCTTGCCCACCACCTTCATGCCGTTCAAGATGGCCGCACCCACCACGATGGCGGTGCCATGCTGGTCGTCATGAAAAACCGGGATCTTCATGCGCGCGCGCAGTTGGCGCTCCACATAAAAGCAGTCTGGCGCCTTGATGTCTTCGAGGTTAATGCCGCCAAACGTCGGCTCCAGCGAAGCGATGATGTCCACCAGCTTGTCCAGATCATCGCGCTCATTGATCTCCAGGTCAAACACATCAATGCCCGCGAATTTCTTGAACAGAACCGCCTTGCCCTCCATCACCGGCTTGGCAGCCAGCGGTCCAATGTTGCCCAGGCCCAGCACCGCCGTGCCATTGGTGATGACCGCCACCAGGTTGCCGCGTGCGGTGTCTTTGAAGGCGTTGTTCGGGTCTTTGACGATTTCTTCGCACGGGGCGGCAACGCCGGGCGAATAAGCCAGCGCCAGGTCATGCTGATTGACCAACTGCTTGGTCGCCGCAATGGCGATTTTGCCGGGCGTGGGAAACTCGTGGTATTCGAGCGCAGCGCGACGCAGGTCGGTTTGCTTGTTCTCGTTTTTCGCGGCGGTTTGAGGCATTTTTGTCTCCGGCTGATCATCCAGCCATGATGGTGGAGCGCGATTGTAGGCTGGGGTTCGTCGCAGGACACTGCGTAAAACCCTCCATGGCCAGTGCTGAACTGACAGGGTTTGATCACTGGTCTACAATCTGGTCTATTCCCGCAGATCGGAGCAACTTGCATGCAACTTCAGTCCATCGGCTCGTACGAAACCAAAACGCATCTGGCCGACCTGCTGCGCCGGGTGCGCATGGGACAGGGTTTCACCATCACCCAGCGCGGCGAGCCCGTCGCCGACCTCGTGCCTGCCGGAACCAGCGAGCGGCGCATGGGCGCGCATGCGGCAAAGCGCATGCACGCCTTCATGCGCGAGGCCAGTGTCAATCCATCCATCAATGTGAAGGCACTGATTGAGTCTGGCCGCGATTGATTCGGCGCGCGCCATGCGGTTTGTTCTGGACAATTCAGTGGTGATGCGCTGGTTGCTGCAAGATGGCAGCGCGGAGCGCCTTCTTTATGCCCAGAGGGTTTTGAATTTGCTCGCCGACGATGCCAACCACGCCGTAGTGCCGAATATCTGGCCATTGGAAGTTGCCAACGTGATCGCCAAAGCACAAGCCAAGGGTTTGCTTACCGAGGCGCGCGCAGCGGCCTTCATCGGCCTGTTAAACGACATGGCCATTGCCATCGACACCAAAACCGCCGCCCAGGCGCTGGGCGACACACTGCAACTGGCGCGGCGCTTTGGACTCTCGTCTTACGATGCGGCCTACCTTGAGCTGGCTTTGCGCGAAGGCCTGCCGCTGGCGACTTTGGATGCTGATCTGCAAAACGCCTATTTGCACACGGGTGGCGTACTGGTTTGATGATGCCTTGATTTGCTACAATTGTAGTAATAATCGGTCTAAATCATGCCTCAAACCGATTTTTTTCCCATATGATGAACTAAATATGGACTTAGCTCCCGCGTAATATGCACAAGCAGATATACATATTATAGCGTTATAAATCCCCTCACCGGCAGATCAATCCCGCGCTGCAACCAATTTCGGGGCGAATAGGTCGAGCTGGCATCCGTCACATGCAGCGTAAACGCCATGCGCGAGGTGGCAGAGCGGTTGGGGGCGCTGTAGTGCGGCAGCAGGCCGTGCAGCAGGATCAGGTCGCCTGCCTTAACCTCCAGGGGGATGGCGCTGGATTGCGTTGGCCACGCGGTGGTGTTGATGCATTCCATCGCGGCGCGGTTGCCTGAAGTTTTCACGAACCGCTCGCGCAGCGGCCCCCGGTGCCCGCCGGGTTGCACCCACAGGCAGCCGTTTTGCAGCGTGGCATGTTCCAGCGCGAACCAGAAGGTGGTGACGGTGATGGGGTCGGTCTCAAAAAAAGTCGCATCCTGGTGCCAGCCGACTTCGCCGCCGATGTGAGGCTGCTTGAAGATCACCATCGACTGCCAAATCTGCGGCTGCGTCAGCCCCAGGTCTTGCGCCAGCGCAGCCAGTTGCGGGCCGCGCGAAAAGTTGCTGACCAGCGGATCCAGGTCATGCATCGCGTGGCCGATTTTGTTGATCGATTGGGCTTTGGGCTGTTTGAGCAGGCCTGCTGTATCAAACGCTTCTTCCTCAAAAAAACAGCTCACGTTGGATGCTGAAGCCATGAAGTAATCGTCAACCTGGCGCGTTTGCTCTTTCGTCGTGAAGATGGATTTGATGCCGCTCGCGTCAAACGCCTCGACGATGCCGGTTGCCCATTGGCGCAGCGCTGCGATCTCTTCAGCCGCCTTGAATTGCGGCAACAGCAGATAGCCGTTTTCGCGGTAGAAGCTGTTTTGATCAGGGGTAAGCATGATGGATGAAGCAAATTACGGGCAATGCTAACGTCATAGTGGCGCAGCGTGAAAAACAGAAATCTCTCGTCTGGCAGCGCCATCCTGATTGCCATCGCGCTCGGGGCAGGTGTTGCGTGGGGCGGTCAGCGCAGTCCGCTGCAGTGAGGCCTGTAAGACGGCACAGACAAGCGGTTCAACGACATCGTGGTGAGCACGGTTTATGAAAACAAAGCCCACGCGTATCATGACCTGTAGCAACAGGTTGTGGTCGGGCTTGGGTCGCCATGTATAGGCCACTAAGGCAATGGTGGCACGTAACGTTAAGGAGCAGGTATGACGCAATTCTCGCGGTTGGGCTTCTATGGTTTAGTGCGGGCAGCGGCGGCCTGTTCCATCTCGCTGTTGCTTGCGGGCTGCATGTTGGATGGGTTCAACCTTCTGCCCGAGTTTCGAGCAAGCGATGCCGGCGCGACGGAGCCAGTGCCAAGCTTGCGCACTTACCAAATGGGCAGCAATACGCAAAAGGACCCGCTGCTCTATATCCGCTTCGTGCGCGTCGATGCGAACCAATACGCCATGGAGCAATTTGTGCAAGACGGAAACGACGCGGATTTCCAGGCGCAACACGCTACTTTTGTGCCGCTGGATGGCGCGTGGCACATGCTGCTTTGGCGCGATACCCGTTTGCAGCTTCAGGGCGTTAAATTGGTGCGCTTCGGGGCCAATCACATGGAAGTCGCTGACGTCTCTAAATTTCAGGCCCAGATCGCGCGGCGGGGGCCCGCTGCCGGTACGGAAGTCCTGAAATTATTGGGAGGGTCACGGCTCACCCTCAGTGGTATCACAACGCAGCAATTGCCAGGTTTTCTGCGCGCGGTTGCCAATTTGCCCGGTCTGAGCACCATTCGGCTCACGGCTACCGATTCCGTTCCGGCTGACATCCGCAATCGCGCCATGCAGGAAAAGGCGCCGCAGTTCGCTGCGCTCGATGCGAGGGACGCCGCCGATCCAGTGCGAGCCCAACGCATGCTCAACTACTTCCGTGTGTTGCATTCAGAAGGGATTGGCCTGGGTACTTATGCCTACGCCCGCGCTGCGTACCAAGGCTGGGGCATGCCGCTCGACACTCGAATGGCGCGCGAATTGGCAAACCAGGCCGTGGCGCTGGGTGTGGCAAGAGCCAACACTTTGCTCGGAGTGATGGCTTTGCAAGGCATCGACGAACCTGTGAACCATACCCGCGCACTCATCCTTTATGAACTGGCGGCCAAGGCCGGCGACGGCGCAGCCTTCACCAATCTGGGGTTCGCCTATCTGCGAGGGGAAGGCGTACCCAAGGACGCCGGACGCGCCGCTCAGTGGTTCGAACGCGGTGCAGGTGAAAACAGCACAGCGGCAATCGTTCAGCTAGCCGACATGATGCTCGATGGCATGGGGGTCGCGAAAGACGACAAACGCGCCGCAGTACTGCTTGATCGTGCCGTTGGCGCGTCGCATCCCCACGGCACTGCACTGCGCGCCTGGATGTACGCCCTTGGCCGTGGCGGGCATGTCGATCAGGTAAAAGCGACTGAATTGTTTCTCAAGGCAGCGCAGCTTGGCAGCGGGTTTGGACAATGGCAGACAGGGGCGAGGCTGGTTGAAGGCGTTGGCGTTGCCGCTAGTCGCGAGCAGGGTATGCAATGGCTGAAGCAAGCCGTCGCAGCCGGTGTTACTGAAGCGCGTGACGCGCTGGAAAAGCTCGCAGCACCGTCCGTCACCGCCAAGCAGCCAGATTCACAACCAACGGGTCTGGAAAACCTCGTTGAACAACAGAAGCGGCTTTTGGAGCGCGAGACGGCAGCATTGACAGATCAAAACGCGCGGGGCACAACTGAGTATGGAGCGTGCCGTTCTGATCCAACGCCGCCATGTGACGCTGTTGGCTGCCCGAAAAGCCTATTGGAAAGAACGTGGGCTACTGGCAGCTGATCGCTCCATCGAGAAAAAATTACTCGAACTTATTCCTTTGCTCGATGAAATGTTGGCCACGGGCGGATCAACGCAGCAGCGGATAGAGTGGCAAAGCAAACGAGACCAGGGGCTCAAAGATCTGCGCAACACGAGAGCCGGAATCGCTCGGCTTGAGGGTGCCCATCCTGATATTCTTGGGTGGCGCCTGCCCAACGGCCAAGTCGTTGTGACCCGTCCAGATGGAGTGCGAGTCGCTTTAAAGAGCGGCGCATCCGGCGAAGTTAACGCCTCGGAGTTGCCGCGCAAGGGTGACCAGTTCGTCCGCGACGCCAGCGCACAGACTTTGGTGCATTACGAGCAATCGTGGAGCGGCGTGCCGTCAGAGGACGCGCGGGTTATCAAGCTCGCAGGTGCGCTGAATGCGTTGATCGGCAAATATTCATGTGAGAGGGTAATCATTGGGCTCACCTTGTCTTTACGCAATACCGCAGCAGATGGTCCCGCTTTGGAGGTGGATGTCAATGGTGTCGCCAGATTGAGGAGCCAGGTGGGCGACGCATCAATCAAACAGTGGCGAGAAACCGAGGAATTCGCGCCACTGAGCAGGATTGGAGACATCGAATTACAGCGCCGGGAATCGCGGCAATGCTCGTGGGTGCTGGCTCGCTGCGACAAGGCAACCAGCCAATGTAAGGTCGGAAGCAGCGATGATGCCGAAGTCTCAACCTCTGGGGCCCTTGCGTTCTACTTCACCGATGGAGCGAACGCAGCACGTGCGGCCGATTTGCTGCGTGAGTTGGTGGACATCAGCCGGTAAGCCATTTCAGTGACCATTTCATTCGATACGCCCGATTGCATTTCACCTGCGTACCTGGCTCGCCGTTACTGGCACGTCACCAGTTCGCTGCCCCACCGATTCGTCTGCAAGGTTTGCGGGCAGTTGGTCTGGAGAAGCTCGATTTCACCCCACGCCGTGCGATAGCGGCAGGCCTTGACACCCGGTTGCAACGCATCGGCAAGAGGCACTTGCGACAGCAGGCAGGCGCTGGTCTGCGCAGCTTTGGCTTGCCCCTGGCGCCAAGTGGCTATGTCTTTGCGAGCAGGCTCGCACCGTTCCAAATCGCCCGGATTGAAGTAGTTATTGCCGAAAAAGGCACTGCTTCTGACGTGCTGGACGGCCTCGGCAGGTGTTCGGGTGCCGCCCGTCGAAACAGCGCTGTAGTTGCGGGTGTAGCAGGCACACCAGCCGTCGGCAGCGCCATCCCCGGCCTGACGCCGGCAGTTGTCGAAGATGCCCTCGTATTCGGCAGCCCGTGCCGTGCCTTTGGCCCAGTTCATAGAGCCGAAACTGTGCGAAGGCAGAGTCAATGCGTTGGCCAGTTTGGTCGCGAGGCCGCGTAGGGCCGGCGTCGTGCAACCCTGCCGACGAACGATCAACGCCATATCATGCACAGCCTCTGGTGAGGGCGGTGGCGAAAAGAAGGCATCACGCTCGTTCATGCACATTTGATGCAAGGAGGGGCTGCGCAAGTGCTTGTCACAGTTGTCCGGTGGTGGTGCCAGTATCTTGCCAGCGAACACAAGCAGCTTGCCCAGATCGTGCTTGTCACCGCTGCCGCTTGCGACCCGGTCAAGTGCCAGCCGGGTGTTGGCGACTTGAGCTGCGGCCACGCGCATGGCTGCGATTTCGTGTTCCGCGCTGGGGCAGGCACTGCCCAGTTCGACGAAGGCGTTGAGATAATAGTTACCGTCGCTCGCCTCGCGCAGGGGCAGGTGAGCCCAGTCGCCGGCCTGTAGCGCGGCAATGATGTCCGGCCGCTTGAGCCCCGGCGGCGTTTCCGTTGCACGCCCGCGCGGCGGTGTTGCTTTCACGATGGTTGAGCCTTTGGCGGTCTCAATCAAGCCGGCGCGCTCGATACAGGCATAGACCGTGAGGTAGTCGGGCTCGCCGCCTGGGCTTGCGGCCGTGCGGCACGCATCCAGCGCTGCGCTTGACAGCCGGTTGTGGCTGACGCCAAGTTCAAGCGTCCTGCGTGCGCAGAAGTCACGGGGCCGGTCGCGCTGGCCTTCCCCAGTGCAGACGCGCATGATCTGGGTAAACCAATGGGCTTCAAACTTCTCTGGCGCAAGGTTCTCATGATCGCGCAATGGACCGCCAAGGCGCACTGTGGCCGGTGGTGCCACCGCAGCAAAAGTGCTCTTCACCAGGGCCGCCAAGTTGCAGGAGGAGCCCACGCCTTCCCAGTCACGAGCGGCGGCATCACCGATCGCCGCCGCCTTACCGGCGGCAGCCTGACGCTTGATCTCTTCAATCTGCGCTGAGCGCCCGCTGAGCGTCACAGGCGGGGCCACTGCCAGCCCGCAGGTACTCAAGTCGGTTTGCCGTAGGCGGCGCTCGGACAAAGCGCGATCAATCAAAATTTGGGCGCAAGCCGACCGGCCATTTGGGCTGTCTGTTTTGCAATTGACGGCGGCGGATTGATACCAGTCCAGGTAGGTACCTTCGGTTTTGAGGCGACTTGGCTCGCCGGACGTGGCAACGCTTGCAGTGGCAGGCGTTTCGGCCCTGGCGGTTGTCTGCTGCGCGGGCTGGGGCAATGGCGCAGCAGGCAGGGCCGAGTTGGGAGGTACACCAGCAGGCCTGCCTTGGGCGTTGGTCTGTGGCTTCGGACTATCGATACTCGCCTGCACAGCATCGCGCAAGCCGCACCGCGCCCATGCCGCAAACTCTGTTGCCCGGCCCTGCTGGCGCACCTGCTCCTGGGCCCGGCATGCATCGACCTGAGCCTGTGTGAGATGCCCTTGCGCAACTGCGCGCTCCATCATGGTGGTCGCGCAGCGGGAAAGCTCGTCTGCACCGCCCCGTCCTGACGACAGGCA
>JANOTE010000138.1:0-2048 GCA_031416195.1 Rhodoferax sp. | reverse complement strand
CCCATGGGGTGCTTTTCAGAGTAAAATCATGGGTTGCAGTCGAGGGTGAAAAAACGCTGTCACGTTTAATCCCCTCTACTTTGACTGACACATCCAGAACGCGAGACTAAAAGTACCATATGGCGATCGTTGTCAACAAGCCCCTACCCGAATTTGAAGCCAATGCAACCAGCGGCATCAAAGTTAGCAATACTACCCATGTCGGAAAAACCATGGTGTTGTATTTTTACCCCAAGGACAACACACCGGGCTGCACCACAGAAGCCATGCAATTCCGGGACAAATACAAGGATTTTGTCAAAGCCGGCGCCACCGTATTTGGTGTTTCTCGCGACAACATGCGCTCGCATGACGAGTTCAAGACCAAGCTTGAATTGCCATTCGAGCTGATTGCCGACACCGAAGAGAAAATGTGCCACATGTTCGGCGTGGTCAAGAACAAGATCATGTACGGCAAAAAGGTCAAGGGCATTGAGCGCAGCACTTTTCTGGTAGGCGCCGATGGCGTTTTGAAAGAAGAATGGCGCGGCCTCAAGGTGCCCGGCCACGTGGACGATGTGCTCAAGGCCGTCAAGGCGCTCAAGAAGGCGGTCTGAGCATATTGCGGCCCTGGCTTTGGTGCGCCACGCGGGCGGTTCATCCAGCGCATCCTTTGGCGCGCCATGTTCCGGCGCCGGCTACATCCCGTAGACACAATGACGTGTGCATAATCAGCCAAATGGCGTTGAACCCAGCAGCCCCGCAACCAAAGCCGCCTTGGCTCAAGGCGGCTTTTTCACTTTTGAAGCCCCATTTTCAGTACCCAATCCAGTATCGAATTGCCTGATTTTCACCACGAGCCACACACCCATGCCATTGCCCCCCGCCCCCACCAAGCGCGCCGCCCTGCTCTCACAGGCCGCCTACGACGCCCCAGCGCGCAGTGCTTCTCGAAACACAAAACCATCTGAGAAAACGCCCGACGAGCATCCCCTGGCCAGGCCAGTGCGACACCGCACGCCTGCCGGGCAAGACGTCGACCATAACGTCGGGCACAGCATCGGGCACAGCACGGAACACAGCACCGGACATGATGTTGGGCAGGGTGCCGGCCATCAAACCCAGGCCGGCAGTCCTGCAGCACGCGATTTATCGGCTCGTGGCATGGTGGCCCGCGAGGTGACGCAGCGCGCTGGGCCTGAACGCGCTGGCAACGCACCGGCCATGCGCTACGCCCCGCCTGCGGACAAGCTGGGTGAGGACGCCCCGGTCGTGGCGCGCAGCCACCGGGACGAAGCATTGACGCGGGCCACCCCCAAACCCAAAAAAAGCAAATCAACCGGCCCCACCAAGCTGTTTGTGCTGGACACCAACGTGCTGATGCACGACCCAATGTGCCTGTTCCGTTTTGAGGAACACGATATTTTCCTGCCAATGATCGTGCTGGAAGAGCTTGACGGGCACAAGAAAGGCATGACCGAGGTCGCCCGCAATGCGCGCCAGACCAGCCGCAGCCTGGACGCTCTGGCAGGCGCCAGTGGCGCCGACATCGGCTCCGGCCTGCAGCTCGCGTCCACCGGCCACCGCGAGGCCAGGGGCAAGCTGTTCTTCCAGACCCAGTCGCTCAACTACACCCTGCCCGCCAGCCTGCCCCAAGGCAAGGCCGACAACCAGATCTTGGGCGTGGTGGACGCCTTGCGCCTGCAAAATGCCCCAAGGGAAGTGGTGCTGGTCTCCAAAGACATCAACATGCGCGTCAAGGCGCGTGCGCTGGGTCTGGCCACCGACGATTACCAGAACGACAAAACCCTGGAAGATGGCGACCTGCTGTATGCGGGCTCCATGGCGCTGCCCACCGACTTCTGGGCCACGCACGGCCAGACGGTGGAGAGCTGGCAGCAGGGCGCGCACACCTTTTACCGCATCACGGGGCCGCTGGTTCCGAATCTGCTGATCAACCAGTTTGTGTATTTTGAGTCGCCCGGCGAGCCGTCGCTGTATGCCCGCGTGACCGAAATCCGCGGCAAGACGGCGGTGTTCAAAACGCTGAAGGACTACAACCACTTGAA
>JANOTE010000137.1:0-1824 GCA_031416195.1 Rhodoferax sp. | reverse complement strand
GAAGGGTTTGTCTGGAGCTTGGGGCCACACATCCACCAGTGTCAGCGCCGCGTCCAGCCCGCTCATGCCGGGCATCTGGATGTCGAAGAACAGCACATCGGGCTGGCGCGCCAGAGCCTCACGCACGGCGGACGCGCCATCGCCGACGGTCGTCAGAATCTGTAGACTGGGCCAGGCGGTGGCAAGCTCAGCTTGGAGGGCTGCAGCCAGCAACGGCTCGTCTTCACCAATCAGGGCGGTAGCGTTCATGCGTTGGCGGTTTTCAAAGGCAGCGTGAGGGTGATGATGGTGCCCGTCGGTGCATTGGCGGTTATCGCCAGCGTTGCGGCATCGCCATAGGCTGTGGCAAGCCGCTCGCGCACTTGCGCCATGCCAAAGCCGCCGCCTGTTTTGGCATTGTCTGAAGCGCCCAAGCCCACGCCCGTGTCGAATACTTCCAGCATGAAAAAACCTGCTACCCCGTTTGCGCGTACGGTGATGCTGCCACCCGTCACCTGTGGTTCCAGGCCATGCTTGATGCTGTTTTCCACCAGCGGTTGCAACAGCAGGGTGGGCACGCTTTGGTGGGCAAGTTCAGGTGGTAAATCCAGTTTGAACTGCAAGCGCGGTCCCATGCGAACGGCCATCAGTTCAAGGTAGTCAGCCAGGCGGTCAAACTCGGTTTGCAGCGGGTGCATCGTGGCGCGGGAGGCGTTGAGTGTGGCGCGCAGATAGTCGTTCATGCGATCCAGCATCTGCACGGCTGCGGTGGGATCAGTGCCGATCAGCGCACGCAGGTTGGCCAGCGTGTTGAACAGCATGTGCGGCTCGATCTGGGTTTGCAGCAGCTTGAGTTTGGCTTCGGTGGCCTGGCTTTTGGCTTCAACCACTTTCGTTTCCATGTAGGCACTTCTGCCCTTGGTGTAAAAAAAATAGGTACCAACCATCCCGGCCATTGCGGTGATCAGTACCGACACCCGCAATTGCGCCGCTGCATGGCCGTCCCAGGACGACCAGCCAAACCATTTATCGGCCAGCAATGTGCCCAAAAAATACCCAACGGCGATGCCTGCCAGCGGCAATACTAGGCTGCCAAGCCCCTTTGGCCAGCCGGTTTCCTGCGCAGAGGGAAACAGGTGCCGTCCGAAATCAATCGACGCCCAAGTGAAAGTGGCAATCAGGATCGAATAGACCAACGGCACTTCGTAGGGACGATTGGGCTGAAACGCGAATTGAATCGCCGATATAGCCAGCGCAAACGCCATGGTCTGCAAGAAGAACCGCAGCTTGGCGATCCAGTCGATTTTCATGGGTTTGGCCCTGGAACCGAGAGTCAACGCAGCTCTTGCTGGCGCTTGATCGCATCGCGCTCGCGCTGCACCATGCGCTCGCGAAAGCCCGCCCCCGCCCCCAGAAACCAAACCGAGATGCCATGCAGCGTAAGCCCCAAGCCCCATCCGAGCAAAGGCCCCAATGACCAGTTGCGGTTACCAAAGGCGTAGTGCGACACGGCAAACAAAAACAGGTTCACCAGCACGTACACAGTCGCGTGGATGTACCAGCCCAGCTTGGCACCCGCGCGCTTGCGGGCGAGTTTGTCGATTTCATCTGGCGTAAGTGGCGTGGTCATGTGGGTTGGATTCTAGGGTCGGGCACTAGTGTTTTGGAGCGACCAGGTGTTGCACAAAAAACGCCGCAATACGCTGATAGCTCGCAGGCAGGCGCGCGCGGTCGAATTTGCTGCCTGAATTGACACGGTCAGCACCACCGCCCAGCGCAGCCATGGGTCGCCCAATCGCGTCGGGCCAAGGCGACAGCACGTCGAAGTGATTCGCCCCTGCCAGC
>JANOTE010000136.1:0-2999 GCA_031416195.1 Rhodoferax sp. | reverse complement strand
CACTCGGCAAATAGGTAGATTTTGTGAGCGGTTAATTTTTGTCACCAAGTCGGTAATCCAGCAAGTAACCCAGCAAGTAGTCAAGCGAAAAATCAAACGAGAAATCAAGCGAGAAATATATGGCCATGCGTTCCCACTATTGCGGTCAGGTGACCGAAGCCCTGATGGGCCAAACTGTTTCCCTGTGCGGCTGGGTCAACCGTCGGCGTGACCATGGTGGTGTGATCTTTGTTGATCTGCGTGACCGCGAAGGCTATGTGCAGGTGGTTTGCGACCCAGACCGTGCCGACATGTTCAAAACCGCCGAAGGCCTGCGCAATGAGTTTTGCGTGCAGATTAAGGGCATCGTGCGTGCTCGCCCGGATGGCACGGTCAACAGCGGGCTCAAAAGCGGCAAAATCGAAGTGCTGTGCCATGAGCTGAACGTGCTCAACCCTTCGGTCACACCGCCCTTCCAACTGGATGACGAAAACCTGAGCGAGACCACGCGCCTCACGCACCGCGTGCTCGACCTGCGCCGTCCGTACATGCAAAACAACCTGATGCTGCGTTACCGCGTGTCGATGGAGGTACGCAAGTTTCTCGATGCGAATGGGTTTGTGGACATCGAGACACCGATGCTCACCAAATCCACGCCTGAAGGCGCACGCGACTACCTGGTGCCAAGCCGTGTACACGACGGCATGTTTTTCGCGCTGCCGCAAAGCCCGCAGCTGTTCAAGCAATTGCTGATGGTGGCGGGTTTTGATCGCTACTACCAGATCACCAAATGCTTTCGCGATGAAGATTTGCGCGCTGATCGCCAGCCCGAGTTCACGCAGATCGATATCGAGACGTCCTTCCTTGAAGAAGAAGAAATCCGCGCCATGTTCCAGGGCATGATCACCACCGTTTTCAAGAATGCCATTCAAGTGGATCTGGGCGAGTTCCCGGTGATGACCTACCAGGAGGCGATGCATGTTTACGGCTCTGACAAGCCTGACCTGCGGGTGAAGCTCAAGTTCGCCGAGGTCACTGACGTCATGAGAGACGTTGAGTTCAAGGTCTTCGCTGGGGCCGCCAACATGAAGGGTGGGCGGGTTGTGGCGCTGCGGGTGCCAGGTGGCGCCAATGAGGTGGGCGGTTTGAGCCGGGGCGACATTGATGCCTACGCCGAATTCGTCAAGATTTACGGTGCCAAAGGTTTGGCTTACATCAAAGTCAACGACCTCGCCGGTGGCCGCGAGGGCATGCAAAGCCCCATCGTCAAGAACATTCACGACGCAGCATTGAAAGCCGTGCTGGAGCGCACTGGCGCGCAAAACGGCGACTTGATTTTCTTTGGTGCCGACAAGGAAAAAATCGTCAACGATGCCATTGGCGCGCTGCGCGTGAAAATTGGCCACAGTGAGTTTGGCAAGAAAAACGGTCTGTTCGAAAAAGGCTGGCGCCCGATGTGGGTGGTGGACTTCCCGATGTTTGATTACGATGAAGAATCCCAGCGCTACACCGCCACGCACCACCCCTTCACCGCGCCCAAAGACGGCCACGAAGACTGGATGGTCACGGCACCCGAGAAATGCATTTCCAAGGGCTATGACATGGTCTTGAACGGCTGGGAGATGGGCGGCGGCTCGGTGCGTATCCACCGGGCGGATGTACAGCAGAAGGTCTTTGACGCGCTCAAGATTTCGCCGGAAGAAGCACAGGAAAAATTTGGCTTTTTGCTCGACGCGCTTCAATACGGCGCGCCTCCCCACGGCGGTTTGGCCTTCGGACTGGATCGCATCGTGACTATGATGACCGGTGCCGAATCGATTCGCGACGTGATCGCCTTCCCCAAAACCCAGCGTGCGCAGTGCCTGTTGACCCAGGCCCCATCGCCAGTGGACGAAAAACAGTTGAAGGAACTGCATATCAAGCTGCGCGGTGTTGAGACAGCCAAAGCAGCTTGAGCATCAACACGAGCTGCAAAAGGACGCTTCAATAGCGTCCTTTTTTTGCGTTATTCCGACGCTTTGAAATGGCTAAAATAGCTAAATATGCTCTTGGAGGCTGTCATTATGCAAATCACCGCGACAGAAGCAAAAAACCGCTTTGGACAGTTGCTGGTGCAGTGTCAACGCGAAGTGGTAACGATAAAGAAATCCGGTCGCAGGCACAGTGTGCTCATGTCCGTGCAAGACTACGATGCGCTGGTTGCTCAGCGTCCGGCAATCGCAGGATCTAAAGATCCGGGCAAGCGTTTTTACGAGCAATACAAAGACTGGGTGGATATGAACAATAGGATCGTGGAGGATCATGGCGTGTTCGGCGAAGAATTACGGTCTTGGTAATTGAGATGGCGCAATACGATGTGTACCCCAACCCAACTGGCACGCAGCGCTCCGTTGTGCCATTTGTGGTTGTGCTTCAAAGTGACCAGCTTGCACATCACAATACCCGATTGGTGATGCCACTCATGCGGCTTCCCCGAGCGCCAGTCGCAAGTCCGCGTCGGCTGGCAACAACTGTTGATGTATTGGGCGAATTGCTTTATCTGGGTGCTCATCAATGCGCTGCATTGCCAGTCAGTCAGCTGAAATTGCCGATACTGTCGCTGAAAAATCAATCTACTCAGCTGTCTGACGCATTGAATGCGGTTATCTCTGGTGTTTGAGCGCGCGCCCTTCAAAATTCCCCAATCCGTGTTGGTCGTGATCTACACGCCGTCAATGGATGTCCTGCTGATTAAACGCGCGGACACTGCGATCAACGGCCCAGAGTTCTGGCAGTCAGTCACTGGCAGCAAAGACGCGTTGGATGAGGACTTTCGCGCGACCGCCGAGCGCGAGGTTTCTGAGGAAACGGGCATTGACTGTGGGCCAAGCAGCAGGTTAAGTGATTGCCTGGTGGACTGGCAACTCGAAAACGTTTACGACATCTACCCGCGTTGGCAGCCCCGCTATGCACCAGGGGTCACGCGAAACACGGAACATTTGTTCGGTCTTAAAGTGCCTTCTGGGATTGACATCAAGCTC
>JANOTE010000135.1:0-2206 GCA_031416195.1 Rhodoferax sp. | reverse complement strand
TGGCTGAAGAAAAACAGCTTTCGCGCCGATCAGGTTCAAACCTTCTACCCATCGCCCATGGCCACCGCCACTGCGATGTACCACACCAACAAAAACCCCCTGCGCAAAATTACGAGAGACAGTGAAACCGTCGACATCGTGCGCGGCGACAAACGCAGGCGCCTGCATAAAGCGTTTTTGCGTTATCACGATGCGAACAACTGGCCGCTGTTGCGAGATGCTCTGAAGACGATGGGCCGCGCCGACTTGATCGGCAATGGCAAACATCACCTCATTCCGACCTTCCAGCCGCTGGGCGATGGCGGGTATCAATCGGCTAGGAAGAAGAATTCGACGACGGCCGTGGTGAAACCGTCACAGCCCATCAAGGGAAGGTTGTTGACGCAGCATACGGGGTTGCCGCCGCGTAAGCAGAAGTAGCGGCCCTGATACGTCAAAGTCTACTGAACGGTGCCGTGTACAAGCAGCTCAACGGATAGTCTTCTTCGCCTTGAGAGGCAGAATTTCCTGCGCAATATCAACCGCCGAAAACTCTGGGTCTTTGTGTATCAGTGTTGGGCCGGTGAGTTCCGCTGCCGCAGCAATCCAGGCATCGACCACTTGTCGCGGTAGTCGGTTTTTGTTTCCAGCAGGCCGTCGGGGATGCGGGTTGGCGATGGTTTACCACGCGTGGTTGAGGGATTCTAAGGCGGTGGCGTCGACGGCGTTGCGTTGATGGGGACGATAATGCTATTATATAAATAGCTATCTATGCACATTATTCGGGAGATAGAAGGCTAGAATCTCTTGTATTTGCCAATTTTTGCGATATTTACAGTAAAAATTAACTCACAGGTTAATTTTTAGACGATTTGTACTACATTTGTGGTAAATTGTCTGATGATTTGATTAAGGCAACACCTTCTTGATCGCCCGGCGCCACACCGGTGCAAGCTTGCCCCAGCCGGAGCGGTTGGGGTGAATTTCGTTGAGCCAGTCGGCGTTGCTGCCGACGCTTCCAGCAGCGGCTGGAATCAACTTTCCAACGGTGGGAACCAGATGTACATTGGGTCGTCCTACCGTCCAGTCCGCCACGGTGGTTTCGATGTCTTTGAAGATGCTGCCCGTGAGGTCTGGCCACAGTGGCTCGGGTATGTTGTTCTTGTTGTAAGCCTCAAAAAGCCAGGTGCGGCCGCCAGTGGACGCGGGCGCATTGCGGGCCGTTGGCGTGTCGTAGCCATTGAGGAAGATCGGAATATCGGCGTACTGGCTGCCCTGCACCAGGTTGTACAAATCCCGAAAACTCGGATCCAGCCATTGGTTGACGAGATCTGCCACAGCATCGCGCCGCACGCAATCGTGACCGCTGGGCGGCACGGGCTGGCCCGCGAGGTTCTTCAAAATCCCCTGGCCGGGGTCGGTGTCGCGTGCGGCATCAACAAAGTCGTTGCCGCCCACGCTAAGCAAAATTGCATGGAACTTCCATCTAAACTGGGTTTTGAGCCATAGTTTGAACTCATGGCCCATGCAGTCACGGATACGCCGCATCGTGTCACCAAAATGCGAGAGGTTGATGAACAGTGCGTCTTCTTTCTGTGCATCGAACTCAGGCGCCAATTGCTGCAGCAACGACGGCTTGGTGGGTGAGCTGCGATCCATCCATGGGTCGCCCTCAACCAAAAAACGATATTTGAAGTGGTCGGGAATCAGTAATCCCAAGTCGTTTAATCTATCAAAGTCCACTGAGCTGACGACTTGACTGGCCATGACGTGTCTCCTGGTGGTTTAGATTGGGCAATCCTAGCGCCACGAAGTCGGCACGTCATCCCCCCATTTAAGGATGGCGGGTAAGAATCTTCAAACCATCGTGTGCATCGGAATATCTTGCGCAACAGCAAGTTTGTCCAACTCCTTGCGTGTCTTGGACAGATAAAACGCTGCCACACCCGCGTGTGTGGCGGGCGCGAACATGGTCAGCATGCCACTTTGCGCGATGCCCGCTGCGGCACACAGTGATGCGGCGAAGTGCGGCTCCAGCGCGGCCACTGCCACGCGGCCATCTTTGCACGGGTAGACGCGGTAGCCCGCATGGCCGCCACCCACACTGCCGCCAATGTCGTTCTTGCCGTTGGCTCCCGGTGGGCGGGTGAGGCCCCAGGTGCGTGGCAGCGCGAGGTAGCCTGCGGCATCGGCCAAGGCCACTTCCAGAAACACGCCTTTGCCTTTT
>JANOTE010000134.1:0-4259 GCA_031416195.1 Rhodoferax sp. | reverse complement strand
GGCCCGAGTCCGGCAGCCAAGCGGTTCACCGTTGTGTCGCCTACATAGTGTTCAATCTCGTCGTCGATCATGCGTGAGATCACCCACTTGACACGGTTGTTGCCTAAAAATTCAATCGTCAGCCGACTACTGCCTGCCGTCCAAGCGGAGATGAGCTGCCCCGAAGGCGTGAGACCCAAGCCAGGTCTTTTTTTCGGCTTTAGTTCGCAGATCGCTTTGAGAAATGTAGCAAAGGATTCCCTTTGAAGGGGCTCATCGCCGTACTCCCATTCATCCACATCGTGAAGCAAGTCGATCTGGTTGAAAAGTTTGCTTCGCCATTGCGAATCCAAATACATTGCAACCTGCGAAGTCATCACCTTGACGCCAGCCGTCGCGTCGAAAAGCTTTTCTTCAAGACTTCTCATCTGCAATTGGAGGGGCCGCAGTGAAGGCGCCACAGGACTGCGCAATTGTCGAATGCGGCTTTCAATCTCCTGCGTTTTCGCACTCATGTACGGGGGTAGCTCTGCCGCCAGTTGACTATAGATGGGTTCCTGGCTCTTGTAATAGTCTGGAAGAAAGGATTGCTTAGCCAACGCACCAACTTTGTAAGTCGCCGGACTTTTCAATAGCATGAGATCATTTGCCATTTCTGTCTCCATTGAAAATCTCATCTCTGGCGCGCTGGCTGATACAGGCTTCAAATACTTGATTCTTCTTCAATCGCATTGCTTCTAAAATTTCGAAGATGTCTTTGTCGTTTTGAGGAGCATCAGATTCACGACCGACATCCAGATCCAGGAGAAAAGATATGTGATTTAGGATGGGAGATTCAACAACGCCCGAGTTCAAGGTCAGTTTGCACTTGATATCTTCGAAGTAAGAAATTGTCTGAACTGCACCAGCTATTAGCGGGTTCAGCATATCTGGGATCTGCGGGAAAACGTTGAGAAAGTGCTCATGGTGAACCAACGGACCCGTGACCGGGATATCGATTCTGTTGATGTAACGCACGCCAATCCGTTTAATTTCCCGGTAGCCAAGCGTTTTTTTCAAAAGCGTCCAATCTCTCATAAAACGTTTAGAAAAAATGTCCCAGGAGGGGTAAGGAGCGAGCTGAGATACAACAAAAGAATTTGGCATGGCCAACGCAAGTTCAGTCATATCTTGCGAGGAGCGCCGATGTCCTTCTTCAGCAATCTCTGTAAAAGTATTGCGATCTTTGCCAGCCCGAGGGCTCAGATCGAGCTTCACACTGATGTTCTGCAGCGGCTGGTGGACAGGGTAATTCTTGGCCAGCTTGTCGCTAACTGATTTCAACAGAGCTTTGCTGAGATCGTCAGCAAAATTGATACCAATCACGGCCTCTGTTACAGGCGGATATTTATATCCTTCGGATCTCGCTACTGGCGTGTTAACTGCTCTCACCATTTAAGTTTTCGTTGATTCTTGCTACCAATGTCGATCACTGATTTACTCCGAGGCAGAGTTTAACCGCCAACCAACCGGGCAATGCCTCGCGCGCTCACCTGATCCACTACTGCGGAACCTACAGGATATAGGCACATTGTGCGTGCGCCTCTGCCAATAGTCGTTCAATGTCGGCTTACGGATGCTGAATTTTGGCTAGGTCTTTAACAATCAATGTTCATAGGATAAAAATTAACTCGCAGGTTAATTTTTATCAATTTGACGGCAACATTTTTCTAATTTTTATATTTTTTAGGCCTCTAGCTCCCGGATTATATGCATAATTAGCTATTATTTTTGTATCGTTTTCAATGCTGCTGTCGATGTCGATCCGCCTCACACTTTTCCCCGCACGCTGATCGGCACCCGCTCGCGCACGCGGTCTCGGTACATCTCAGGCGCTGCGGCGATGCCCGCCCTGAAGGCTTGCAGCGCCTGCGCTTCGTCATTCAGATTTTCCAGATAGATCACGCCGATGCGCAGCCAACTGTCCGAGGCCAGGGCGGGTGATCCTTTGCCGCGCAGCGTCAAGGCTTGGATCACTAGGGGCCAGTCGCGCGCAGCCGTGCCCATCAAAATGGCGAGATTGACCAGCTCCGCATCGGCGCTGGTGCTGTTGAGGTACTCGCGGGCGAGGCGAAGGGCTTTATCTTCCTGCGCAGTTTGGGTGAGCAAAACGACTTCGAGCGAGCGCACGGCAGGCGCATCGGCCTGAATTACTTTGGCGCGGGCCAGGTATTCGATGGCCAAATCAATATCCCGCAATTGCAGGTAGCCCCGAGCGATATTGCTCAACAGCACGACAACGTGCGGGCGCGATGCCACGATGGATTGCCAGATCGGGATGGCGTTTGTCCAATCACCCCAACTGGCCAGTTGATCCGCCACGGTCGGGGTGATCTTTCGATAGTGGGGGGTGATCGCGATGCCTTCCCGTACCAAGGCCAGCATGTGCTGCTTCGTATCCGTCCAGCGCGCATCGTTGGGCGTGCCAGATGCTGAGATGGTCAGCGCCATTTTGGCGGCGGTGATGAGTTTTGACTCGGCCAGCGTTGCCTGCCAACTGATGTAGCCGGCCAAGCCCAGGCACGCTATTGATGCTGCAAAACCCGCCCACACCAGTTGCGTACGCCGACCCAACCCACTCCTACGCGCTGAGATTTGCCAGTGGATGGTGCGCGCATCTGTCGCAGCCAAA
Organism: Rhodoferax sp.; assembly: GCA_031416195.1. Classification (GTDB taxonomy): domain Bacteria; phylum Pseudomonadota; class Gammaproteobacteria; order Burkholderiales; family Burkholderiaceae_C; genus JANYCG01. The sequence goes on along the minus strand of JANOTE010000134.1, from coordinate 1,609 downwards.
ATACCCAACAACAGCGCAAACAAGGCCCCCGTGGAGGCCATCCGCCACGCAAACCCGGCACCGCTGACGAGCAGCAACGCCGCCAAACTGGCCAGGGCGATGGCGTGAAAAGCCGCATCAGGCGACCTCTGCATCGACGACCACGTGCGCCGTGTCACCCCCGCGAGGAACACCAGCAGACCGATCAAGAACAACCAACCCACGATGCCATATTCGCCGATCAACTGCAGGTATTCGTTGTGGGCGTAAAAGTCGGTCTCCATTTGCTCGCTGCTTTGCTGGTACAGCGGAATGTCCACCTCCCACGCGCCCGCACCCACGCCGGTGAGGGGCACGTCCTGGATCATGCGCAGCGATGCCTTCCACATCACCAGTCGCACCGCGCCTGAGCCACTAACGAACTCCTGGCTGGCAGAAAATCCACCCACGCGAGAGTAAGTGCGCTCCAGCGCGGTCTCACCCCAGTTCTCATTCTTCAGTGCGGCATTGCCTGTGGGCACCGAACCCAGGCCGTAGACGGTAGCGATGAAGGTGAGGATCGCCAGCCAGCGCTCGGTGCGGCTCCACGTCGATGCATTCAAACTGGCTCGAAATCGAACCGCGATCAAGCCCAGCAGAGCGGCCAATACGAATAGCGCGACCAAGGCTGAGCGGGTGCCCGTCATCAACAGGGCCGTGATGTTGAACGCCAGCAGAAAGCTACGCAACACGATCTGATCCCTGCCACGCGCCTGCGTCACCAGCCAGAACGAGAAGGGCACGGTACACACGACAAACTCGGCGAAGAAGTTGCGGTTGACGAAGGTCGTTGCCGGGTTTGGGCCTTGGGGAAACCAGCGAATGTCCAGTAAAAACTGCAATACCGCCCACAGCGATGCGGCCACCGCGCCCCAGTGAATCGCGTGGGCCAGCAATGCAAAGTTTTCGCGTTTGAAGGTGTTCAAGCCCAACCACAGCAGCACGCTGAAGATGAACCAGCGAATCGCCTCCACGCCTGCCAGATACGTGTGCGACCAGGCCATGCTCCCCAGTGCGTAGCCACAAAGTGCCAACGGCAGCCACATCACCCAGTGCCAGCGCCAGGGTTCGGTGGCGCTGCGTAATGGGGAGAAGGATTGCCAGAAGAACAGCGATGCTGCAAGAAGTGCGCCGAAGCTGACAACCATCGATTTCAGCGTGTCTTGCAGCATCAGCTCGTTGGGTACGCCAACGCTGGGGGCGAGAAAGATCGTCAAGGCCAGCGCGATGATGACCCAGTCGCGCCTGGGTGCAACCCCATCCTTCATGCTTAAGCGGCGCTCAAGCTCTTGAACATTTCAACGTGCGCCATGCCCAGCTCGTCAAATACCGCGCCGCGCCGCGTAAAACCGAGACGGGCATAGAAGCCCTCGGCGCTGCATTGGGCATGCAGGTAAACCTCCCCGTCACCGCGCTTCGCCGCAATATCCATCAGCAACAGCATAATGTCTCGGCCCAGCTTGGAGCCGCGCAAGGGCCGGCTGACGGCCATGCGGCCGATTTTTGCAACACCCGACGCGGACTGCATCAGCCGCCCCGTCGCCACGGGCTGGCCCAACGCATTGAGCGTCACGGCATGCAAGGCGGTGGC
>JANOTE010000133.1:0-2323 GCA_031416195.1 Rhodoferax sp. | reverse complement strand
GGTTTTGAGGCCACTTATTTGGACGTGCAGGAAGACGGCATGGTCGACCTGGAGGTGTTCAAGGCCGCGATTCGGCCCGACACGATCTTGGCCAGCGTGATGTTCGTCAACAACGAAATCGGCGTGATTCAAGACATCACGGCCATTGGAAAAATCTGCCGCGAAAATGGCGTCATCTTCCACGTAGATGCCGCACAGGCCACAGGCCGGGTTGACATCGATATGAGCCAGCTGCCAGTCGATTTGATGAGCCTCACCTCGCACAAAACCTATGGTCCCAAAGGCATCGGCGCGCTATTTGTGCGGCGTAAACCGCGCATCCGCATTGAGGCACAAATGCACGGTGGCGGTCACGAGCGCGGCATGCGCAGTGGCACGCTGCCCACGCACCAGATTGTGGGCATGGGCGAGGCCTACCGCATCGCCAAAAACGAAATGCACGTCGAGAATGTTCGCATTAAAGCGCTGCATGATCGCATGCTGGCGGGCCTTAAAGATGTCGAACAAGTCTTTATCAACGGTCACGAAACACAGCGTGTTCCGCATAACCTAAATATGAGCTTCAATTATGTCGAAGGCGAGTCGTTGATCATGGGCATCAAGGGCCTGGCGGTATCAAGCGGATCGGCCTGCACGTCTGCATCACTCGAACCCAGCTACGTGCTGCGCGCCTTGGGCCGCAGCGATGAGCTGGCCCACAGCAGTCTGCGCATGACGATTGGTCGCTGGACAACCGAGGCCGATATTGATTACGCGGTCGACACCATCAAGGTCAACGTGGCCAAGCTGCGCGACTTGAGCCCGCTGTGGGAGATGTACCAGGATGGCATCGACATATCCACCATTCAGTGGGCTGCGCACTAAAAATTTAAGAGGTAAACCAAATGGCATATTCTGAAAAAGTCGTTGATCACTACGAAAATCCCCGCAATGTCGGCAGCTTTGCAAAAGGCGACGACACCGTGGGCACCGGCATGGTTGGCGCGCCCGCTTGCGGCGATGTGATGAAGCTGCAAATCAAGGTCAACCCGGTAACGGGTGTGATTGAAGATGCGCGCTTCAAGACCTACGGCTGTGGCTCGGCGATCGCGTCGTCAAGCTTGGTGACGGAGTGGGTCAAAGGCAAAACGCTGGACCAGGCTGCTGCGTTGAAAAACAGCCAGATAGCCGAAGAGCTGGCCTTGCCGCCCGTTAAAATCCACTGTTCCATCTTGGCCGAAGATGCCATTAAGGCAGCGGTGGACGACTATAAAAAGAAACATTTGACTCCCCAAGCCGCCTGACATGCCAGTTACTGTTACAGAGGCTGCTGCCCGCCACGTCAACCGCTACCTCACCAAACGAGGCAAGGGCGTAGGCGTGCGCCTGGGTGTCAAAACCACTGGCTGCTCGGGTTTGGCCTACACGTTGGAATACGTTGACGAGTTGGCACCTGAAGACATCGTATTCGAAGGCCACGGAGTCAAAGTGCTGGTCGACCCCAAAAGTCTGGCCTACATCGACGGCACGCAGCTGGATTTCACGCGAGAGGGGCTGAATGAAGGTTTCAAATTCAACAACCCCAATGAACGCGACAAGTGCGGTTGCGGTGAATCGTTTCGTGTTTGACGCCGCATCTGTCTTCATCCGCTCAAGCAGTCCGTTAGACCCTCGCGTCGCTCCGCTGCTGGTTGAGCTGGATGCCTATCTCTACCGCGTCTACCCGGTCGACGAGTTCCCTCCGGAAATTAACCACATCCTTGATCCACAGGCGCTGACGCATCCCTCCGTTACCTTCTTAGTCGCTTGGGCGGCTGGCCAAGCCATTGGCTGTGGTGCCGTGCGGCGCATGACGGACGAAGACGGCGCTTATGGTGAGATCAAGCGCATGTTCGTCAAACCCGAGATGCGCGGATACGGTATTGCCGAGAAAATTCTTGATCAACTGGACGCCACTGTGAGCGTCGAAGGCATTTTGCGTCTGCTGCTGGAGACCGGCGTTCGCCAGCCTGAGGCGATTCGCCTGTATGAGCGCTGTGGCTACTCGGTACGTGGCAGTTTTGGTGGCTACTCTGACAACTTTGTCAGCGTCTTCATGGAAAAGTTGCTCGTGGAGAAGGCACTGTGAGTTTGCCCAGCCTGCAATCGAACGATTTTGAGCTGTTTTCCTTGCCTCAAAGCTTTGCGCAAGAGCGCAGCGCAATAGATGCGCGCTGGAAAGAGCTGCAACGTGAAGCGCATCCCGACAAGTTCGCAGCCCAAGGTGCGAGTGCTCAGCGGGTTGCGATGCAATGGTCGGTTCGCATTAATGAGGCCTACCAGCGCCTTAAAGACCCGCTGAAAC
>JANOTE010000132.1:0-4071 GCA_031416195.1 Rhodoferax sp. | reverse complement strand
TATCCACAACAGCGACTCGGCATGGCCGACCTTGCGCGTGACGGCGACGGCAGCGATGGCGACCACCAGGGCAACGAGCAACAGCATCTCCTCCCGCACTGCGGCAGCCCAAGCATGCGATGCAGCCGCCCGCCCGCCCTTTGCGGTAATCTGAAACACGCCCGCCTTTGTGAACAGCCCCGCCAGCACGCCGCGCGCAATCGCATGGGACAGCGCCATGCCTGCCACTGACGCGCCCACAATGCTGCCGCCTGAGCACGGCACGCGCCGCCAATACAACAGTGGCCCCATCACCAGCTTGGCCGCGCAAAACATCGCCAGCGGCATCATGAACAACGCGACTGGCAGCGAGAAATACTGGGGCAGCGCCAGCACACCAGCCGTCCACACCAGCGCCGCGCCGACAAAAATCAGATGCAGCGCATCGCCCATCCAAGGCAGCCAGCCCGCCAAAAAGTGGTAGCGCTGGCCCAGGCTCAAGCCGTGTTGCGGTGGCTTGATGCCTCGCCCCAAAAGCTCACGCCAATGCGCCTTGCAGATTTGCATGCCACCCTGTGCCCAGCGCCTGCGCTGTTTTTTGAAGGCCAAAAAGCTGTCGGGCGTGAGGCCTTCGCCCATCACCGCATCAACATACACGGTGCGCAAATCCTGCTGCATCAGCCGCAGGCCCAACTCGGCATCTTCACACAGACACCACTCAGACCATCGCCCGTGCTGGCGCAGCGACGTGGCGCGAATGAGCGTCATGGTGCCGTGCTGGATGATGGCATCGCGCTCATTGCGGTGGTGCATGCCAATGCGAAAGAACCCGTCGTACTCCCAGTTCATCATCTTCCTGAACACGGTGGTGCCCCAGTTGCGGTGCGCCTGCGGCGCCTGCACAATACCCACTTGGGCATCGTCGAAGTAGCCAACCAGCGAACGCAGCCACTCGGGTTTGACGACGTAATCCGCATCCACCACACCCACCACCTGCGCGCGGGCATCGGTCTGCGTCAACGCAAAGTTGAGCGCGCCGGCTTTGAAGCCAGGCCAAGTTGGCAGATGAAAGAACCGGAAGTGCGCAGACGCACTTTCAGGCAGTGTTGCGATGAAATCTCGCACCGGTTCCCAAAGCGCTTTATTGGCCGTGTTGTTGTCCACCACAATGACTTCAAACGCTTTGTAATCGAGTGCTTGCAGGCTTTTCAGGGTGGCAATCACCATGTCGGGCGGCTCGTTGCAGCAAGCCAGGTGGATTGAGACAAAGGGTTGATGCGCGCCATCGGCCAACGGTTGCGGCACAAACCGCCGCCTCAGGCTGCCCTCCCAAAACAGCTCAACAAATTCAAACAGATGCGCCAGCAAAATGGCGACCATCACGGCAGAGGTGGGGATCAGGAGTGCCAGCATCACCCAATCGCCCGCCGCCATGTAGTGCAACAGCGGCAGCGTGATGACTGCGGTGGCCAGTGCCAGCACCGCCTGCGCAGTCGCGGCAAAGGCGACGCGGGCCAGCAAACGCAGCGTGGTCAAGCGGCTCAGAAACCAGGTGAGAAACACAAAGCCCGCCAGCGAAGAGCCCCATGCTTTCACGCGCCAATACGGGTCGGGCTCGATGGGGCCGGTGAACGCAAACTTGGGTGCCCGCGCCGCGTCAAACAAGCCCCAGTACGCACCTGCACTGCCTTCTTCATGCAGCTTCCAGGGTTGATCAAACGCCTCAATCAGAAAGTAGTCCAACCGCTCCTTCGCGGCCCGCGCCATGAACTGACGCACAAACGCGGCCTGCGCCGCCGGGCTGGGCTCTGCGCGCTTGATCGGGTCGCCACTACTGGGATAGCCGACCTCGCCAATCACAATCTCTTTGCCGGGATGGCGCTCACGCACCCAGGCCAGGCGCTGGAGGGACTCGTCCACCGCCGTGTCGATACCCACGCCCTCCCAGTAGGGCAGCAAATGGATGGTGATGAAGTCCACCTGATCGGCAAGCTGCGGGTGTTTGAGCCATACGTGCCACGGCTCGGCGGTGGAGACTGGCAATCGGGTCGCCTGGCGCACTCGCTTGAGGTAAGTGATCAGCGCGGCAGGTGTCAAATTCTCTTTGAGGAGTGTTTCGTTGCCGACGATCAAGCGGGCAATGTTTTTGTGCGTCCGCGCGGCTTGCAATGCCGCTGCAATTTCGCGCTCGTTGTTCTCGCTGTCGCCATTGAGCCAAGCACCCAGGGTGACGCGCAAGCCGTTTTGTGCGGCGATGGCAGCCAGCTCGGGGAACTGGGCTGCGCTGTAGGTGCGAATTTGGTGGGTCACGCCTGCGAGCTGTTTCAGGTCCGCCGCGATCAAGTCCGCAGTAGGCACTTCGCGCACCCAGGGCGCATCGTCGCGGCCAAACGGCGCATAGGTCAAGCCATTGACGCGGGCGTGAACGTCTGGCGCGCTCGCGGTTGCGCCCAGGTTTGACCAGAACAGATAGTTGGCCAGCGCCATTGCAGCGGCGAGCAAAGCAGACGCTGCGAATTGATGCCAGATCTTCGGGGCAATGATGAACAACAGGAATTTCAAAATAAACGCAAGGGAGAAAGTCGTTTGGGTCCGTACGGTCAGTCGATCACAGTGGCCATTCCCTTACACTGCGTCCGACTTATTTGATCGTTGCAAGTTCCATGCAACTCCAACCCCCAAAGCATCTGACATCACGCCCAGCACAGCCTCGATATCGGTTGTCGCTGCTGATTCTGGCCGCTGCCTTGATTATCGTGCTGGGCTGGTGGTTTGCACGCGGCGTGCCATTTTCGCTGGACCCGCGGGCGGATTCCGCGTCTAGCACGTCTCGAATGTTGCCCTGCGTTTCCTATTCACCATTTCGTCACGGAGAAATCAACCCGTTCAACCCGCAGGCCAGCGTGACACCCGCGCAGGTTGAGGCGGACTTGCGCATCCTCAAAACCCGCACAAACTGCATCCGCACTTACGGCCTCTCGCAGGGGCTGGATGCCGTGCCGACCGTCGTACAAAAGCTGGGCATGCGCATGAAGCTGGGCGTGTGGCTGGCGCGTGATGAGGCACAGAACCAACTGGAGATTGAGCGCGGATTGGCTCTGGCCCGTCAATACAAAGATGTGGTTGAAATGCTGATCGTGGGTAACGAGGTACTGTTGCGCCGGGAGTTATCGCCCGATGCCCTGGGCAAGGTTTTGGCCCACGCGCGCCTGCATTCACCCGTACCTGTGACGTATGCGGACGTGTGGGAATTCTGGCTGCGCCATGCGCTACTTGCGCAGCATGTCGATGTCGTCACCATCCACATCTTGCCGTACTGGGAAGACGACCCGGTGGCCGTGAAAGACGCGGTAACGCACGTCTTGAACATCGCTGCCAAGGTGCAACAGCAGTTTTTGGGCAAGCCCGTTTGGGTGGGCGAAACCGGCTGGCCCGCCGCCGGGCGACAACGCGCAGGGGCAGTACCCGGAAAGGTTGAGCAAAGCCGATTTGTGAGTGAACTGCTGGCGCGCGCAAGCACGCTGAACTACAACGTGATCGAGGCTTTTGACCAACCTTGGAAACGCTCGTTTGAAGGCGCAATGGGCGGCTACTGGGGCCTGTTCGATCAATTTGGACAGGCGCGCGTGGCGTTGAGCGGTGTTGTGGTTGAGGACGGGCACTGGTGGCGCGGGCCGCTGGGTGCGATGGTGGGTGCCGTGGCGTCGGCAATGCTCGCCATGCTGGCCCGAGTACGCGCTGCACCCATCGTGCTGGCCGGTGCGCTGCTTGGCGCACTGGTTCCCGTGCAATGGCTGATGATGCAGCAATGGGACAGAAGCCCGCGTGAACAGGCTTTGAGCGCGTTGCTGGCGGTCATCAGCGCGGCAGTCACCCTGGCGGCACTTTCCTCCAAGCTCACAAAAGTCATAGCCATTGCCGGCATCGTCGTGCTTTTTGCCGCGTCTACCGCTGCCCTGGTTCTGCTGCTGGATGCGCGCTACAGGCCGTTTGCGTGGTGGTGGTTTTTGGCACCCACAGCGGCCTTGTTGGCGCGGCGGGTGACCGCTTGGGATTCGGAATTTAAAGTATCCAACGAAGCGCGCCTGCTGG
>JANOTE010000131.1:0-7597 GCA_031416195.1 Rhodoferax sp. | reverse complement strand
ATGATGGAGGCCATCTCGGCCTCCCCCGCCACCATTGCCGAAATCTTGCGACTCGGCGAGGACATACGTGAAGGCAAGGTCGTCATCACCACCATCGTGGACGGCTTCTCCAACCCGAATGAGGCCGACGACTACGTGGCCGAAGAAGATTTTGACGAATTTGACGCTGAGGACGATGATGACGGCAAAGGCGGCTCCAAGGCGTTGACCAAGAAACTCGAAGAGCTGAAGAAAGAGGCCCTTAGCCGCTACGACACCTTGCGCGAACTGTTCGAGAAGGTTCACAAAATCTACGACAAGGAAGGCTACGGCACGCCACATTACGTCACCGCGCAGCGCGCTTTGTCAGACGAATTGATGTCGATCCGCTTCACCGCCAAGGCGATTGAAAAGCTGTGCGACATGGTGCGCTCGCAGGTCGATGACATTCGCAAAAAAGAGCGCGAGCTGCGCCGCATCATTGTGGACAAATGCGGCTACCCACAAGAAAACTTTATTGCCGATTTCAGTGGCCGCGACAAGAACGGCAACAAGGTGCCGAGCCAGCTTCTCAACCTGAAATGGATTGAAAAGCAGGCGGCGGCAGGCAAACCATGGAGCACCATCATGGGCCGTAACATCCCGCCGGTGCAGGACTTGCAGCAAAAGCTGACGGATCTGCAATCTCGCGTGGTGGTGCCGCTGGATCAACTCAAAGACATCAACAAGCGCATGAACGAAGGTGAATATTCATCACGCGCGGCCAAGAAGGAAATGATCGAGGCCAACCTGCGCCTGGTGATCTCCATCGCCAAAAAATACACCAACCGTGGCCTGCAATTCCTCGATTTGATTCAGGAAGGCAACATCGGCTTGATGAAAGCGGTGGATAAGTTTGAGTACCGTCGCGGCTACAAATTCTCGACCTACGCCACCTGGTGGATTCGCCAGGCCATCACGCGATCCATCGCAGACCAAGCGCGCACCATTCGAAGTCCCGTGCACATGATCGAAACCATCAACAAGATGAACCGCATCAGCCGCCAGCACCTGCAGGAATTTGGCTTTGAGCCAGATGCTTCTGTGTTGGCCGAGCGCATGGAAATCCCCGAAGACAAAATCCGCAAGATCATGAAGATCGCCAAAGAGCCGATCTCGATGGAGACGCCGATTGGCGATGATGATGACAGCCACCTGGGCGACTTCATCGAGGACGGTGCCAACACTGCACCGATGGAAGCGGCCATGCAAGCGGGCCTACGCGATGTTGTGAAGGATATCCTGGACAGCCTGACACCGCGCGAGGCCAAAGTGCTGCGTATGCGCTTCGGCATCGAGATGACCAGCGACCACACGCTGGAAGAAGTGGGCAAGCAGTTTGACGTGACGCGCGAGCGCATTCGCCAAATTGAGGCCAAGGCGCTGCGCAAGTTGAAGCATCCCAGCCGCTCAGACAAGCTGCGCAGCTTTACCGATACTTTGTAGGGCTTCATGCCCTTTTCAACACTCGGCCTGTCGAGCCCACTGGTGCGGGCCGCCAACGCGCTGGGCTACGTGCAGCCGACACCGATTCAGGTGCAGGCTGTTCCTGCGATTCTCAAAGGTGGCGATGTGCTGGGCCTGGCGCAAACCGGCTCGGGCAAGACGGCCGCGTTTTGCCTGCCCGTGCTTCAACGCCTTCAAGACTCGGGCCGTCCTAGCAATCGCTCGACTGTCACGGCGCTGATCCTGGTGCCCACGCGCGAGCTGGCGGCGCAGGTCGGTGAGGTGATTCACGGCATTTCGCTACATCTGCCCGTGGCGGTCAAAACGACCGTCGTGTTCGGCGGCGTATCAATCAACCCGCAAATGATGGGCTTGCGCGGCGGCGCGGACATCGTTGTTGCAACGCCGGGACGCTTGCTCGACCTGATCGACCAGAACGCACTGAGCCTCGCAGGAGTAAAAACACTGGTGCTGGACGAGGCAGATCGCCTGCTGGATTTGGGCTTCGCCGACGAGCTGGCGCGCATTCTTGAACTGCTGCCACCGCAACGCCAAAGCCTGTTTTTCTCTGCAACGTTTGACGCATCAGTTCAGGCGCTGGCCGATGCGCTCTTACGCAATCCGACTCGCGTTGAAGTGCAAGCCACGCCTGAAACGATTCCTGATATTGCACAGAGCGCTATAGAAGTTGATACCAGCCGCCGCACCCAGTTGCTGCGACATTTGATTCAGCACCACAAGTGGACGCGCGTGCTGGTGTTTGTTGCCACCAAGCACGCCGCTGAAATCGTCGCCGACAAACTGCGCAAGGCCAACATCTGGGCCGAGCCGTTTCATGGCACCTTAAGTCAGGGCAAACGCACTCAGGTGCTGCAGGATTTCAAGAACAGTCGCGTGCAGGTTGTGGTCGCCACCGACCTCGCCGCACGGGGCATCGACATCGCCGATCTGCCCGTGGTCGTCAACTACGATCTGCCCCGTGCCAGCACCGACTACCTGCATCGCATTGGCCGCACCGCCCGCGCGGGCGAGAGCGGTATCGCAGTCAGCTTCGTCAGTCGGGACACTGCAGCGCACTTTGCGTTGATTGAAAAACGCTTTGATCTCAGTTTGACGCGCGAACAGATTGCAGGGTTTGAGCCGGTTGAATTTGATGCGCTTGGTGTGTCGCCGATTACTGGCATCGACGCGCCCCGAAACGCGGCAAGCGCGCCGGGTACAGGCGGCATCAAAGGCAAACGGCCCAGCAAGAAGGACAAGCTGCGGGCGAACCGATAAGGTAGGGGTGGTTAGCTTAAGCGAATGTCACCCGCGCGGGCGGGGCGCTCAGCATAGCGGGCCTTGCGACGAGGATTGGAGGAGCCCGATGCATTGCTGCCGCTGCACGCCAACTTTGCCCCCGACCGGGATTTGTTCCTCAAGGCGGATCGCTGAGAGCCGCCGCGACCGCCCGACGCGAGGCTTTGCACCACGAGGTCTGCAAAAATCTTAAAACCGACCCGCTTTGTAATGCCCCCGTGCTTGCATCTGGCATCAATTAAGCGCATCCTTTGGGGCAGGGTATTTCCCTGGTTCAACGGAGTTCGCGATGCGTCCAAACACTGCCCAGATTTCAAAACTACTGGCGACTGCCGCGCTGTGCTTCTTCGCCATTTTTCAGGCGGCCTGGGCACAGTCTGCAAGCCCATCGCGCCCAAGCGCCGACGCGCAAGCCACCATGGATGCCTTGAGCCGGGCCAACGCGGCGGTGGTGGGTGTGCGGGTCAGCGTGGCGGAGGGCGCGCGTTCAGCCGAGACACTGGGGCGCAAGCGCAGTGGCTCGGGCGTGGTGATTGGTGCAGACGGGCTGGTGTTGACCATCGGCTACCTGATGCTCGAAGCCCAATCGATTCAGATCGTGACCAGCGACAACAAAACTTTGCCTGCGCAGGCGGTGGCGTACGACCTGGCGACCGGTTTTGGCCTGATCAAGCCGTTGCTGCCGATGCGCGGCGTGACACCCGTGACTCTGGGTAACCTGAAGGACGTCGCCAATGGCGAGCCGCTGATGGCGGCCACGGGATCGCAGGCCGATGGCGACGAGGCCGATGTCACGATGACGCAGATGGTCAGCAAGCGACCGTTTTCGGGCTACTGGGAGTATCACATCGAATCAGCCGTTTTCACCAGCCCGCCGATTGACAACCACTCTGGTGCGCCACTCTTTAATCAGCGTGGCGAGCTGATTGGCATTGGCAGTCTGTTTGTGACCGATGCGCGCGGTGGCAATCAAAAGCTCCCTGGCAACATGTTCGTACCGGTGGATCTGCTCAAGCCGATTCTGGGTGAAATGACGCAGACCGGCAGCACGAAAATCAGCCGCAGACCCTGGATTGGCCTGACCAGTGCGGAACAAGGCGGGCGTGTGCAGGTGGTGCGCGTGAACAAAGACGGCCCGGCGCAGGCGGCGGGGCTGGAGCCGGGCGATTTTGTACTGGCGGTGGATGGTGAAAAGGTCGCCAGCCTGGAAGCGTTTTACAAGAAACTGTGGGCGCACGGCGAGCCTGACTCGGAAATCTCACTGACGGTGCTGCAAGGCGCTGAGGTCAAAACCATCAAACTGAAGGCGGTGGATCGCATGACGACGATGAGCAAGCCGGCGGGGATTTGACCCCAGCCAATGGCGTGCAACCGCTGCTGCTTTACGACAGCTTCGCGCCCAGCCCGTTGGCTACGGTCGCGTAATTCAACCGCAGTTTGAGTTCTTTTTTCAGCCGCGCGTTGTCCATACGGCGCGATTCGCCCATAAAGCTCAGCAGCATCAGCGGCAACTGATCTTGAGCCAGACTGCGCGGCACGCGCGGTGGGCGCGGCAAGCCATACAGGTCGGCCGCTAGGTCAAAGTAATCGCCCATTTTGAGCACCGTGTCGTCATTGACGTTGACCACGCGCTGCGGCTTGCCTTGCCAGAGCGCCTTGATCACAGCGCGGGCCAGATCATCGGCATGGATGTGATTGGTATAGACATCATCTGCCGCCTGCAGCACCGGTGTGCCTTTGCGCAGGCGTGCCTCGGGCGTGCCGCCCTGGCGATCCTGCGCGTAGATGCCGGGGATGCGCAAAATGCTGGTGCGCACGCCCGTGGTGCGGCCCAGGTGGCGTACTCGCTGTTCAGCATCAACGCGTCGCACAGCTCTTGGCGTATGAGGATTGACCGCTCTGGATTCAGAAGCAATGCCGCCCTGGCAATCGCCATAAACACCGCTGGTGGAGCCGTAAACCAGTGACTGCGGCACGCCGCGCAAACGCAATGCCGCAACAAGTGCCGCCGAGCGGGTATCGCACTGCCCTTGCGCGGGCGGTGGCGCAAGGTGGATAACGCGCGTAGCGATGCCCGCCAGCCGCGCCAGAGTCGATGCATCATCCAGATTGCCCAACAGCGGTGTCACGCCGCTTTGGCGCAACAGCTTGATGCGCTCAGGCGACGAGGTCAGCGCGTAGACGCTCAAGCGCCCACCGAACTTCCTCACCACCCGCATACCCACGTCGCCACATCCCACAATCAGCAGGCGCTCACGGCGAAATCGAGCGGGCAAGGCTCCTAAAGGGGATTGGATTGAAGGCAAAATTGAGGGTTGTGAAATTTCCAGCTTCTAGGATACCGAAAATATGACGACTGTCGATGTAACCGACGATGTAAGTGTTGATGCAAAACAAGCTGTAAAAACGTTTCAAGTAAACGTGTTACCCAGTGGCCGTGAATTCAGCGTGAACGAAGGGGAGGCCATGTTGGCCGCAGGCATTCGACAAGGCGTGGGCCTGCCCTACGGCTGCAAAGACGGGGCCTGCGGCTCCTGCAAGTGCAAAAAAATCAGCGGCACTGTGGTGCATGGCCCGCATCAAAGCAAAGCGCTGAGCGTGGACGAGGAGGCCAACGGTTACGTGCTCACCTGCTGCGGCGTGCCGCACAGCGACATCGTGCTGGAGTCGCGCCAGGTATCCGAAGCCGGGGCCAACCCCATCAAAAAAATGCCGTCGCGGGTAAGCTTGATGGAAAAGAAATCTCACGACGTGATGCGCGTGCTGCTGCAACTGCCCGCCAGCGACACCTTTGCCTACCACGCCGGCCAGTACATTGAGTTCATCCTGAAGGACGGCGCGCGGCGCAATTACTCGATGGCGGGCGCACCGCATTACCAGCTCAAAACAGAAACGACACCCGCCCGGCCGTTGGAGCTGCACATTCGCCACCTGCCCGGCGGCAAGTTCACTGATCACGTTTTTGGCGCGATGAAGGAGAAGGAGATATTGCGCATCGAAGGTCCGTTTGGCAGCTTTTATTTGCGTGAAGACTCTGACAAACCGATTGTTTTCCTGGCATCGGGCACAGGCTTCGCGCCGATCAAGGCCATCATCGAGCACATGCAGCACAAAGGCATCACCCGAGCCACCGCGCTGTATTGGGGTGGCCGTCGCCCAGCTGATTTGTACATGCAAGACTGGGTGGAAACCAAGTTGGCCGAGATGCCCAATCTCACCTACATTCCAGTGGTCTCGGATGCGCTGCCCGAAGACCGCTGGACTGGCCGCACTGGCTTCGTGCATGCCGCTGTGCTGCAGGATTTGCCCGATCTCTCGCTCTACCAGGTCTATGCGTGTGGCGCGCCGATTATGGTGGACTCGGCCAAGGCAGCGTACCTGTCAATCGGCAATCTGCCTGAGGACGAATTTTTTGCAGATTCGTTTTTGTCCGAAGCCGATAAACATAAAGATACTGACAAAGACACAGACAAAAATACCCTCCAGGAAACCGCATGAACCGACTTTTCAACCGCCGCAATGTCCATCGTCTTGCATGGGCCGCGGCGGCACTGTGTACGCTGTCCGTCAGCACCCGCACGCTGGCGCAAAATTTTCCTAGCAAGCCGATCCGTTGGATTGTGGTCGCACCGGCAGGCTCGTCGCTGGACGTGATCGCACGCAGCATGCAGGACAAACTCAAAGACTCCTTGGGCCAGCCCATCGTGATTGAAAACCGCCCGCAAGCCGGTGGCACCCTGGGCGCGGGCGAAGTCGCCAAGAGCGCACCCGATGGGCACACCTGGCTGCTCGGCTTCAATGGCCCCGTGTCATTTGCGCCGTTTTTGTACAGCAAGCTCAGCTACGACCCGACCAAAGACTTGGCCCCGGTGGTCATCACCACAGCGCAGCCAAACCTGATTGCAGTCAATTCCAGTTTGCCCGTGAGCAACCTCGCCGAGCTGGTTGACTTGATGCGCAGGAACCCTGGCAAGTACAACTACGCCTCGGTCGGCAATGGCTCGTCGTCGCACCTGACCATGGAGTATTTGAAGGCGCTGACGGGCACCTTCGCCGTACATATCCCGTTCAACGGCGGGCCACCGGCTGCGCTGTCGATCGTCAGCGGCGACACGCAGATTTTGGCGACCGTGCCCACCGTCATCATTCCGCAAGTCAAAGCTGGCCGCATGAAGGCGCTGGCAGTGACGGGAAAAACTCGCTATAGCTTGAGCCCCGAGCTGCCCACCGTCGCGCAAAGTGGCATCAAAGAGCTGGTAAATTTTGAGGCGCTGGCCTGGAACGGCGTGCTGGTCGCCGCAGGCACGCCACGCGCCACGGTAGACCGCATCAACGCCGCCGTCAACGCGGCGATGAAAGACACTGCGGTACAGACCCGCCTGCAAACCGCCGGGCTGGAGACCGTGGGCGGCACACCGGAAGACTTCGCCAAGCTGATCCGCGATGAGGCCAACAAATGGGCTCCAATCATTCAGCGCAGCGGCGCCAAGCTGGATTGATGCGATGAAGGCTTCAGGGGCGAAGGAGGATTAGAGCAATCGCACCAACCTGTGCGGGCTTGTGTCTTCAATGCCATCGCCTGTCGAGCAATGCTCAATCATCCATGCATTATCGGGAGTTAAGCACCGAAAATGCATGGTTATGTTTTTCGAATGCGCTACCTTCGTGCTACGTCCGCTGTCTTGAATATTATTAAATAAATAGCATATTATGAAGGTTACTAGGGAGCTAGAGCCCTAAAATTCTCTTAATTTCGGACTTCTTGCGAGATTTTGGTTATTTATTAACCTGCGAGTTAATAATTGACCAGACTGGAAATGAGAAGTGAATTGGG